>CAZZHJ010000018.1:0-18303 GCA_964653815.1 uncultured Lachnospiraceae bacterium | reverse complement strand
TAAATGTTTTCAGTGAAATATCCGAGGGCATGAAGTTCGGTCTGGGATATTTTGCACCTCAAAGGATTGTAGACCAGTTAAGCAGTGCCTATGAAGAATTGGCAGAGGCACCGGTAGAATCACTGTTTGCATACGAGTGCCTTTCCAGAATGTGGATGCTTCATGACTGCGCCTCATGGGAAATCGGACAATTCTACACCACTAATATCAGCGGTGCCATTATGGCGGGAGAAATCGGTAATTTAAGAGGCAAAAATATATATGGTAATGCCACTCTGATGCTGGCGGGATTATCGGAAAATGAGAATGCCCGCCTGATTTTGAAGGAAAAGGGATTAAAGGATGTTTCCGGACTACAGCATGAAAATATGCAGATTATTAATTATCTGCTGATGACGGGAAACAGACAGTTGAGTAAACAGCTGAGCCTGCAGAGGGATAAAATGAAGCAGGCGATGTTTTATCAGGAAATGTTAGGGCTGGATAACCAGGCAAAATATATATATGACAGAGATGCACACCATTTGGACAAGCTGGCGGTATTTTCCCTGAAAAATGAACGGATGATTCGTCTTTTTTTGGGACAGGAGGATTTCTGGTCGGAATTAAAGAATATTTATGAAAACTTAAGAGTGCACTTGGCGGAGAAAGCTAAGGATTTTGTGGATGTGCTGCATTTTTATAGTTACGGAGATAACGGGCTTTTGATTGCGGCAGAAGAAACCCTGACAGATGACGGTAGCTTTGTGGAATGTATTAAGACAGCTTATGAGTTTATGAACGGAGTTGTATGCAGAGACTTCAGACTTACTTATGAATGTGCGGTGGTAATGCATGAGGAAGAGGCTCTGCAAAAAGCGGATACAGCTCTTCAATACGGTGCAAAGAACAAAAATCCTTTTGTGATATACAACCAGGTCCAGGAAGAAGTAGCGGATATAAAGGAAGAGATGCACATTCTTCAGGTTGTAAGGGAGGCTCTTGTTCAGGACGGCATTGAACCATATTTTCAGGGAATTTATGATAACCGCAAGGGTAGGATAGAAATGTACGAGGCGCTGATCCGTATCAAAGATGCCCAGGGGAATCTGTATTATCCCGGTCAGTTCCTTTCCATTGCCAAGGAATATGATCTCTATGAAGCTCTGTCGGTAGTTATGGTTAAAAAAGTATTGAGCATGTTTCTTCATAAAGATGTTAAGGTAACTATTAATCTGAATGTACAGGATATTTATGATGAAGATATGCTTGAGATGATTTTCCATTACTTAAATCAGGCGGATCATCCGGAAAACTTTGTGTTTGAACTGGTGGAAAGTGAAGAAGTAAAAGATTATCAATATGTTGAGCAGTTTGCCGAAAGTATTCACGAACACGGGGCAAAAATTGCCATTGATGATTTTGGAAGCGGTTTTTCCAATCTTTTGCACATAATTAAAATAAATGCGGACATTTTAAAAATTGATGGAGAAATCATCAAGGTAATTTGCCAGGATGAAAACTGTCGTGAATTTGTAACTATGATAAATGAGTGGTGTAATAATACGGGAAAAGAAGTTGTAGGCGAGTTTGTGGAAAATGAAAGTATTCAGCAGGTCATGGAGAAAATTGGCATTGCCCATTCTCAGGGCTATTACTTTGCAAAGCCTGCAAAATGGGAAGATGTAGCGGATAAATAAGAAAAAAGAATCATATTTGAATTCAATAATAAATTTTTAAAGATGATGAAAGGGAGTATAATTTTACTCCCTTTTTCCATACTAACTTTTATAGGAAATTTTGAGATTTTCTCAATTAATTAAAAGATTAGATTAGAAAAGAGGGAGTAAAAATGAACGATACGATTAGTCTTCTGGAAGAGGTGGATTCCGGTTGCAAAATGGCAATTGACAGCATGAACCGGATTGGCATCTACGGCATGGACGGAAAGCTTTCCAGTGTCATTGACCATTACAAGTACAAGCATATGGAATTGCAGAAGCAGGTGGATGATATGCTTAGACAGAATGGAGCGACGGGAAAGGAACCGGGAGTTATGGCTGCTACCATGGCAAGAGTAACTGCCGGGGTTAAAATGTTTGTAAGAGATGATAATAACCAGGTGGCAAAAATCATGATGGACGGCTGTAATATGGGAATCCAGTCTATTGCGGAGAGTATTAATAAATATAAACAGGCTTCAAAAGAAAGCATTGGACTTGCGAAAAGCTTAATTAAGGCAGAAGAAGATTTTATGTGTGATTTAAAGCAGTTTTTATAGCAGTACCTGTAACATTGATAAGTATTGCGCTATAGCGTATTTTTCGTTTATGGAATATAATAATTGTAAAGATACAGAAGGAAAGCGGGAGAATTATATGTTCCAAAGAAAAAAGAAAAGTAGCAGTTATGATAAAGAGACACAAAAACCGGTTATGCGAGTAAGCATCTGTACGGGAGAAAAAGTTGCAGGCTTTCAGGACAGGGTCACGGGGAAATTTACGGATGTGATGCTGATCCGAAATGAAGAAGATTTATCAGAGTTTTGTAAAGAATATAGGGTGGAAAAAGAGGATATTGAGAAGGTGTGGTAATGTTTATGTATGATATGATTATTATCGGTGCGGGACCAGCAGGGCTTTCCGCAGCGATTTATGGAGTAAGAGCGGGAAAAAGTGTGTTGGTGCTGGAAGGTAAAACCTACGGCGGTCAGATTGTCAATACTCCTGAAGTGGAAAATTATCCCGGTATTCACAAAATGTCTGGTTTTGAATTTGCGAAAGGTCTTTATGAACAGGCAAAGAATCTGGGCGCGCAGGTTAAAATGGAAAAAGCGGTTTTTGTGGAAAAGCGAGAAAACGGGGAAAGGTCCGATATGGAAGCAGCGGAGGCTGATGAAAATGAAGGAGAGGGCAGGAGTAATGCTTCTGTTTTTACGGTAGGTACATCTAAAGGCTGTTATGAAGGAGGCGCCCTGATTCTGGCAATGGGAGCAAAGAACCGGCTCCTTGGACTTCCGGGAGAAAAGGAATTGACGGGCGCAGGTATTTCTTACTGTGCAACCTGTGACGGAATGTTTTATAAGAATAAGGTGGTGGCAGTCAACGGAGGTGGAAGTACTGCCTTAGAGGACGCTCTCTTTTTGTCCAATTACTGCAAAGAGGTTTATCTGATTCATAGAAGGGATGAATTTAGAGGAGAACGGAAACTTGCGGATGCCCTTGAGAAAAAGGAAAATGTCAGATTTGTTTTAAATTCGGTTGTGACAGGGCTTATTGGAGAAGGAAAGCTTGAAAGCATCAGTATTAAGAATAAGGACGGAGAAGAAGAGACTCTGAATGTAGACGGTCTCTTTATTGCCATAGGACAGGAGCCGGAAACTGCCTTGGTAAAAGAAATAGTAGCCATGGATGAAAAGGGATATATTCAGGCTGGTGAGGATTGCAAGACTACAGTTTCGGGGATATTTGTGGCAGGGGACTGCAGGACAAAAACCGTCAGACAGCTGACTACAGCAGCGGCTGACGGGGCGGTTGCGGCATTGATGGCGGTGGAATATCTGGGGTAGGACATGGCGCGTTTTTATTCTGCAAAAAGAGCTTCTGCCAGTCTGCAAAGGGCTTTCTGGTCATCACATGCCATCAGTTCTCTTGCAGAATGCATAGACAAAAGAGGAACGCCTGCGTCCACACAGGGAATGGTTAATTTTGCGGAGCTGATGCTTCCTAAGGTGGAGCCGCCGCGGATATCTGAGCGGTTCACATACTTGGTATAGGGAATATCATGCTCTTTACACAGAGATTGCATGATGCTTACATAGTAAGAATCCGTTGCATATGCCTGCCTTGCGGAAAGCTTCAGAGCAACGCCGTCTCCCAGGCATACGTGGTTTGTCAAATCGTTTTTGTCGGGATAGCCGGGATGCATTGCATGGGCAACATCCAAAGAGAGGCAGAGCCCGCTGTTTATAGTGCAGTAAATTTTCTCCTTATCAAAGCCCAGATTTTCAAATATCCGTTCCAGAATACCCATAGTCACTCCCGAATCGGCACCCTGTTTGGTGGAACTGCCGATTTCTTCATTATGGTAAAATGCGGATACGCAGATTTGATTTCCTTTCGTTCCTGCTTTTAAAATGGATTCCAATGCGGCATGGACACCAGAGCAGTTATCAATGCGTGGAGAGGAAAACAGTTCTTTGTGAATGCCGGCATAAGCTCCCTCATCAGCATTGTATAAGCAGATTTCATAGTCCAGAATTTTATCAGGGGTAGCATCGGCTAACTGAGCCAGATGGGAAAGGAAGAAATTTTTATCATTTTCCGTTTCTTTGTTCAAAAAAGCCAGAGGCAACATATGAAGCTGGGGATTTAATTTTAATTCGTCGTTAATTTTTTGATTCATATGAATAGCAAGGCCGGGAATGACGGCAACAGGCTCTTCGGAATCAATCAGCTTCATGACGGGATGGAAGGAATCCTTCCCTTTTAGGCATACTTTTCCCGCAATTCCCAGAGGCCGGTCAAGCCAGCTGGCATAAACGGCGCCGCCGTAAGGTTCTACATTCAGCCTGCCGTATTTGTCGGTAGAAATTTCCGGATTGGGCTTTATGAGAAAAGTGGGCCAGTCCGTGTGGGCAGTCAGCATATGCAAACGGGGAATGGATTTCTTTGGAGAAACATTCTTTCCAACGGTAAAAGCGATGCAGGTGGCATCGTAAACATTGATATAGTATTTGCCGCCGGGCTTTATGGTAAAGGGTTCTGTCAGCTTTAACTCTTTAAAACCGGCATTTTTAAGCTCTTCCATGCAGTACAAACAGCAGTGGTAGGGTGAATGGGCTTTCCCGATTAATTTGGAAAGGGATTTGATGTAGGAATTTGTATTTTGCATAATTGAACCTCCTGTTACTATTTTAGACGAATCTGTGGGCATTATTCTATTAAGACTACGGTTCTTGTATGGGAAAAGCGGGCTCTTCCCTTAAAGAGTAATATTGTAAGCAATTGGTAACTTCCTCTAAAGGAATTTTATCATCAATTTCCATAACCGGTTTGGTTTCATCATACAGGCTGATAAATACCTGTCCATAGCTGCCCGTTGCCCAGTCCGCATTGGAAGCAAGGGGAAGCAGTAAGGTGCCGTCGCCCAAATCGGTTAAAAAGCAGCTTTTTCCTTCCCAGCTTATGGTCATAATGGTATCTTCATTCAGTGCACCGTCAAAGCAAGCATTTAATGCTTCTATATCGATTTCCGCATAGAGGAATTCGGAAGGAGCATCAGATGCAATGAGAACCGAGGCATTCAGATTTTCCAGATTGTGTCCCAAAGACAGGGCGCATTTGCTCATGTAAAGAGGCGCCGCCCAGGGCGAATCGGAAAGACTGGCAGAAGCGTAGCTTTCTTCCCCGTACATGGAAATATACAGTGCTTTGGGCAGATAAAATTCTGTAATGGAATCATATGCGTAGCCTCTTTTTAACAGTTCCCAGTAAATATAATAATTGTTTAAAGGACTTAAATCATTTCCTACAACAGTATGTTCGTCAATCAGGGCAATAACCGCTTCTGCCGCCTCATGGCTTTTGGCAAGGGAAACCTTCCCTGAATAGAGCGCACTTTCATCCAATAAGAAATAGTACATTTGCTGTTTATCCAATGCCAGAAGTTTCAAATCCTTATCTGCACTATGAAGAATCTCCAGCTTTTCATCATATGTATAAAGTTGTTCTCTGACACTGGCTTCTATAAATCCATAGCCCAGAGAGGGAAAGCGTATGGTATCTTCTTCGCTAATGGGAACAGCGGAGGGAGAGACCGGGAAGGGCGATAGGTTTGCCGTATATTCCCCTACACATGCACAGTCTGCATTAGCCGTTCCGTCCAAAATGGGGAACTGGTAATCTCCCATATTATAAAAGGTCAGAAAAGGAATGCTCAGGGAAAGGGCGGTTAAAACTGCAGCAGAGGTTTCCACTTGAAAAATCTGTTTTCCGAAACGAATCAGGAGAATCGGAAGAAAAATACCTATGATCCAAAGGTAAATATGACTGCTACGGGAGAACAGTCTGCTGACCCAGGTTTCGTCCATAATGACTAGGGTGTAAGTATAGCATACAGGAAGGATGAGGAAGCCTGCGGATAAGCCTAAGAATGCAGGCTCTTTATAAGGCTTTTTATCTCTGTTTTTGTAATAATAAGAAAGCAGTAATAGAAGGAAAAGCCACACAGGAAGCATACTGCCTAAAAAGCGCAGGGCATAATAGACGCCGCTCCTGATTTGTTCTATAGAAGATAAATAAGGCATAAACCACCCAGGAACGGATATGGAGCTTAATGATAATCCATCCGCAAGAAGAGTTTGGTGGGAATATGCCAGAATATGGGACGCCATTTTTATCAGTAAAGGAATGGATAAAATAATGGGAACCAGAAGGATAAGTGTCTCTATATAAAAGGATTTTTTTCTGAGTTCGCCCGCCAGTTCTCTTTCTTTAAAAAAGGGAAAGAAGCATACCAGGGCATAAGGCATTCCTGCCACAATCAAAGCCAGACCGAACAGCGGATAATAAAGCCCGCTTAAAAAGCCGCAGAAAACATAGAGATAGAGAAAACGTCTTTTGTTCCCAATGACAGCAGGAAGCAAAAGCAGCAATAGTATAGGCAGGATAATCCAGGTTCTGCAGTAGACGGGCATATGGAAAAGGAAAGCAAAAAGAAGAGTCCATTTTCCATCCACATGAAGGGAAATCATGCATACAGTCAATATTGCAAACAAGATAAACAGTATGACAAAGGCAGCAGCATAAGTGGATGCCTTTCCACCAAAGAATAATTGGTTGATTCCCCCTGCCAGCATGGGAAAGAGACCCGATACCGGGGAATATTCTTCATAAGGAGAATTACCCAAAGATACAATCTGCTGCCAGGGGAGCATCTGCTCGCCGTAATGGTGCATATCCGTAGGAATAATAAAAGCGGAAGGAATATAGGAACCATATAAAAAAATTGAAATTGCCGAAGTCACGGCAATAAATGGCTTTGCACTGTTACGGGATTGGCGGGTAAAGTAATATTGCAGGAAAAATCCTATGTATAGAGCCAGTATTAAAATGCTTATAAAGATTATGTAGCTTTTAGGATAATTAAGTTTTAATATCTGTCCCTGATAAGTGTAAGAATTTTTCAAATACAAAATCAGCAAAAGTGGCAGAGGAAGCTGGCTTATAAAGAAAACCTTGTCGAACATCCCGTAAAAATGAAAATAGAAAATGAGGGCAAAGATAAAAATGACAGCCCCGGCTGCAAAAATCAACAAATCGGAGTGAAGATATTTGCCAATGGTAAATGCCGCAATCAGATTGATTGCCTGAACGTCAAAATAGAAAAACAAAAACAGGGAAATACATTTTCCGCAGTCCTTTTTAAAAATAAATACCAGAAGGCTAAAAACAAAGGCAAAGAGCCATAGATACAAAGAAACCTTCCCATAGCATATCAGCTGTACCATAGGAGGAAAAAAGCAGAGAGCACATCTTAAGGGGAGTGGAACTTCTTCGAAGGAAGAAGAAAAATCCCATGAGGATGTATGTACAGAAGACAGCTGGGAGCTGCGTCTTCCTGTTTTGGAAGCAAAAAGGCTTCTGCCTATGAGAAACAACCCTAATATGCAAAAACAGCCGAGCCAGAGCAACCACCAGAAAAATTCCCATTCCCCGGTCTTATTGCTGCCGTCCATGGCAATCTGGTCAATGATCAAATCCTGCATTCGGGAAGTGCCCAAAAAGTAAGCATCCTTAAATATGAGATAAAGAACAGAAATCAAAACGCAGGGCAGAACGAAAATAACCGGAAGAGGCAGGGACCATTTAGGACCTTTGTCGCCGGATTTTGTTATTCTGCTTTTTTCATCGTTTGTGTTCCACACCATTTTCCAAGAGTTTCCTTATAATTAATCTGTGAATATAAATTTGTTCGCGCATGCTAACGGAAATAAATCCGTACCGCAAGAAAAATAGCCAAGTACATGTGATACTTCATAAAAAATATAAACAGCTTTTCCGCCATGGTAAGCCTTGGCATATCATATACCTTTAAGGAATGAAGCACATCCGGGTCATGGCAGATTGTTTTCATATCATTTTTATGTTCTTTATAAGGGGCTTTTTTCTTTTTATAAATGCCGCCCTTTACATGAAGTACAGTCAGACAGAGAAAATCATTCCAAATCTGCCTGCTAAAATCATAGCCGCCTTTTTCTTTACTGATCCGCAACAGGTTATTATTTAAAATTTTGATTTTCTCCATGTAATGACTGTCGTATTTCATAGTCATGGAGCTGTTGTTCATGTAATAGTAGTACGGGAAATAATCCTTTAAAACCACTACCTTTTTAGCATCCAGAAACATGCAGAGGGAAAACTGAAAATCTTCGCCGATGGAAACCTCGTCATTGCACAAAGGCAGGTTTTTCTTTACAAGGGAAGCTTTGACTAACTTGGTAACCCGGTTAGGGTGGAGCTTCCTGCCCATAAAACTGCCGTCATTAATGAGCACCGGAAACATTTCCTTTTCCAGAGCGGCAGGTTCGAACACATCCGTGGGAAAATCCATCTGATCGTCCCATTCTTCATGGTTGCCGTCCTCATAGATATGATGTATGCCGCAGCAGGCAATATCCGCCTCTTCTTCCTCAATGCGGGTAAACATTTTTTCATACATATCCGGCAGGATAAAGTCGTCGCTGTCTATATAGCCGATATAACGCCCTTTTGCAATAGCGCTTCCTGCCTTCCATGCAGAGGTCAGTCCTCCGTTTTCTTTGTGCAGGACACGGATTTTATCAGGATAAGCGGCGGCATAATCGTCGCACATGGTAACAGAACGGTCGCTTCCTCCGTCATCCACCAGAATGATTTCAATATTTTGAAGGGTCTGGGCAAGGACGCTTTTTACGCACCGGTCCAGATAGGCTTCCATGTTGTATACGGGAATGACAATTGATACGTCAAAAATTTTTTCGGACATTTTTTTCCACCTTATTTTTTGAAAGCAGGAGCCTGTAGGAAAAAGTCATATTTTTTCCATGGGGTATCACTTTCTGAACTTATTATATAAGAAGGATGGGGATTTTTCAATATTTTGCCAGAACCGGAAAAATAGGGAAAGATGTGTTCTTTTAGAATTATTTATCTAGTATATTTATAATCTCAGCAGGCGTAATAATGAAATCTTTAGTCGGATAATGTTTTTTGTTTCCGGTTACCAGATATGCATTATCATCCTGCTTTTCCTTAGCGACTTCGTAAAAAATCAAGTCATCCATGTCTATCAGGATTTTTCCCGTTGGATGAGGAAATATTTCAACACCGTATTGCATTATCGCATTTATAACAATTTGTATGGTCTCTTTTTTTAAATGAAATTTTTCTCTATGAAGCACTTCGTTATATTCTGACAGAATATCCTGATGATATAGAGGAATAATTTTTCCGTCAAATACGGCATCTAAAACCTTAACTGTAGAAGCATCATTATTTTTGGATAAAAGAGCAGCTACCAGTACGTTTGTATCAATTACAGCATAATATTCCATAAGCAATTACCTTTTCCTTTCTGCTCTGATATTTGAAATTTCAGCATTAATTTCATCCGAAGACATTTCGGGTACATCTATAGCCTGTTTTCTTAATTCGTGGAATGCGGTCTTTGCTTCTGTTCTAGTAATTGCCTTTTCGGGTAATGTTGCCGCAAAGGGAAGTCCCCGCATCATTTTACTTCTTGCCATAAACATACGAAAAGCCGTGGGTAAATCCATACCCAGTTGTTCGTAAATTTCTGCAACTTCTTGTTTTAAATCTTTGTCCGCTCTAAACTGTATCAAAACCTGTTCAGACATAATAATACCTCCTGTCAGCTAATTGTATTTGTTTTGCATGTGTTTGTATGAATATTATATGCTAAATTCATAAAATTATCAATCAAAAAAGCAAATTGCCTTTTTAAGAATTTTCCAATATACTGTACATAAGTTAAAAATAGAAAGGTAAATTGTTATGTGTGAATTTTGCAAAATTATAAATAAGCAGGCACCGGCGAATATTGTTTATGAAAGCGAAAATGTAATAGCTTTTTTAGATATTGATCCCATTCATGAGGGACATGTATTAATCGTTCCAAAAGTGCATGAGGATACCATTGATAAAATACCAGAGACAGTATTATCAGATGTGATAAATTTAGCACAAAAAATCGTGACTGCATTGCGTGACTTATATGGTATGGATGGATATAGCATTATGCAAAACGGTGGTAAATTCTGTGATTTTGGACATGCTCATTTTCATGTATTTCCACGCTATGAAAATGATGGATTCGGTTTTACATATCCGAAAGAAAAATCAGAATGTTCAGATGCGGTGGCAAAAAAGCTGAAGGACAGTTTGGAGTGGCCTTAACAAGAGACGCACAAGACTTGTACTCGAAATACGGATTTAAGGAGTATTACGATACCTGTATGTACAGATTATAAGAATATTATAAATATGGCAGAGGCGACATATCCTGTCCCTCTGCCATTTCCATATTCTGATATATATCAATATCTTTTCAATTAGGCATTCATTTTCACTTCATCACTTTTCAACAATTTCATAAACATAAAAACCGCAATGACCATCATTGGCAGAAACGAAATTAAAAATGATGCCACGCCGTCCGCCTTCCATCCCGTAATTCTATCCTTGTTTGTAAAATACATGAGAATGGACGGCGATGAATTATTGACTGCGTGCAGGAATGCAGCAGGCCATATGGAGCCGGATTTATATGTTACAAAGGTAAGGATGGTGCCGATAAATATGCACATAATACACATTGCCGCAAATCCTGTAAAGGGATAGCCAAAATAATCACGGCCAAAATTATGCCCCACATAGGTAAGGGGCCAGTGCCATATTCCCCAGATGATTCCTCCAAAGAGAACTGCTTTTTTTACACCCCAGAGTTTTATCATCTTAGGCATCATATATCCACGCCATCCGGCCTCTTCGCCAAAGGCGGCAAAGGAAGCAATGGTGCCCGAAACCATCATGGTCAAGGGCTGCAGATAAATGATGGGGCGTTCCTGCTCTGCAATTTCTAAAAGCGCCGGATAAGCGGTGTCAAAAGCTTTTGGCGAAAGCAGAAGCGTGAAAGCATGACCCAGTTCATAATAAATCCACGGAAGAACTATTGCCAGCACATAATAAATCCATTTCCCGTTCTTAAAAGAAATTCCCAGAAGTAGTGAATCCTTGCCGGTAACTGCAAACCCTTCCTTAGTTATATATCTGGTAAGTAATGCTGCAAGGGTGGGGGCAAGCATTCCAAGGCATATGAACTGGTCCATGCCGGAAATTTGCCCGTCTGCCGCCCATACATTGTTTGAAAGTATATAAGGAAAAAAAATAATCCATGTTAATCCGAATGCAAAAGCCAGGTAGACAAACAGTCTTTTTGTTTCCAATTTTTCATCCATCAATTTCCACCTCCCTGTTTTGGTTGATTTTGCAGGTTATCCGGTAGGACAGCCAGAAAATAAGAAGTTCCACGATGGGAGATATGACAGAAACAAATGTGACGATAACCAAATGTTCCTGACACCAGCTTACAAATATGGTAATGTCAAAATTCTCAAAAATCTTCATGTTTCCGAATAGCTGATATGCTATGACAAAGAAAGCGGCGCCTTCTAAGATGACTTTCTTCATTAGCATTCCCTTTTTAACGCCAAGGGTAATAAAAAATGGCAATTCTATAGAAGCCAGCACAAGGGAGAGCCCGCAAAATCCCATCAGAAATTGGGCAAGAACCATGAGGCATTCGGTGCTGTTATTATTTCCCGCCACACTGTTATATATTGTAATCCATATTGTATCCAGCGAGAAAAAAATATAGACGGCAATTCCGATAAACAGATATTTTGATGCAATATAGGCATTTTTGCCAAGAGGCAGCGCCCCGGTAAACTGTTTTGTCTTATTTTTCTCATCATGCCTGCAGATAGCTGTTGTCCATGTGGATGGCAGCGAAAAGCTGACAACTATAAAAAGCAGAGGCAGCATTACCAGCAAACTGTCCCGAAGCTCGCCGACTGTAATTTTCACTAATTCCCCGGTCTCATTTTCCGTCGCCCAGCCACCTGCCATAACCGTAGTAACGTTTCCGGGGAAAAGAAATCTTAATATCAGAAAGACAAAGGTAAATCCGGCAAGAATCCATACAATCCGCCTGCCTTTGATTCCGACAAAATCTTTGTATAAAAGTCCTGCCATTATGCAACACCCCGCTTTCTTTCTGCTATACGCACTGCTGCGAAATAGGCTCCGCCGGAAATGATAACTGCAGCGATGAACAGGATGTATGATTTGTGGAACATATATTCCGTTGTTTGGTTGTACAAATCCATTAAAGCATTTTCATCTGTATCTGTCAGAAAAGCCCTGATCTTGTTGAAAGAAGCACATACACATATAATTATACCAATTAACAGCGGGAGAACATTTGCGTATGTAGTTTTTCCTTTTCCCAGAATGTACACAAACAAAATAAACAGACTGATATACGCCATCATGACGGATGCAAAGGTTATGATGACGCCGCAAAATTTCCCAAAGGAAATAATATCGGTCAGGGATGTCAGAATGACGGTCATGATGAGATCAACTGCCACGCCTATGACAATAAACAAATAGCCTGCTATAAATCTGGAAGCCACCCGTTTACTGATGGAAACCGGCAGTGTAGAAGCAACCTTATAAAAAGATGCATTCTCATCATCTGTAATGAGATTTGTAATATCCCCTGTACATGCAATGGGAATCAGCATAAATAAAAGCAGTGCATTGCTTGCAATTATGTTAATACTTGCCTCGGTATTTTGCCCGGAATCAATCATCTCCGTAAATCCGGCGTGGATGTTCCCAAAGTTATAACTAAGGACAAACATAATGGAAACAACAATGACGCCGGCAATAATAAACCCGTAATTTATCAGCTGTTTTTTCAGGCAGAAGAAGTCTTTAATCAGCAATCCTTTCATAAATTTC
Organism: uncultured Lachnospiraceae bacterium; assembly: GCA_964653815.1. Lineage (GTDB taxonomy): Bacteria > Bacillota > Clostridia > Lachnospirales > Lachnospiraceae > UBA2882. The sequence continues at coordinate 5,236 of CAZZHJ010000018.1, read as the reverse complement.
CCTGCCTTTCCGGCATTTGATACCCTTTTGCCTTATTGACATAGTAAATCATGATCTCCTCGAGTCCGGCCGGCTCTATGACCATTCCCGGATATAACTTTTCCGCAGCTTTTCTGTCGTTTACCAAGACCTCTGCTCCCAGACTGGAAGTTTCCGCCGCCACAAGTAAAGCTTCACTGATATTCTTTAATTCATCCTTTTTGCATCGGAGAATGCCATGTTTTTCAAGAATGTCGTCCTTATTTCCTTTTAACACAATCTTTCCGCCGTCAATAAACACAACTTCATCCGCCAGTTTTTCCAAATCACCGGTAATATGGGAGGATAACAGAATGGTATGGTCTTCTTCCACCACATATTCGCGGAAAATTTGAAGCATTTCATTCCTTACAATGGGGTCCAGACCAGAAGTGGGCTCGTCCATAATCAAAAGCTTCGGATTGTGGGAGAGAGCCGTGGCAATCTGCAGCTTCATTCTCATACCTCTTGAAAAGCTGCCGCAGGCCTTCTTGGTGGGGAGGGAAAAGAGCTTCAAATACTCAAAATATTTTTCCTGATTCCAGTTTTTATACACATTCTTCATGATGGTATTAATCTGTCTGGCATTCAGAAAATCATGAAAGCCCATTTCATCAAATACAACCCCAATATTTTCACGGAGGGCTGCAGAGTCTTTATCCATGCTTTTCCCAAACACATATACCTCTCCGCTGTCTTTGTTAATGGCATCAAGAATAATCTGGATCGTGGTTGTCTTACCGGCGCCGTTCTGCCCGATAAAACCGCATACGGATCCTTCAGGGACAGAGAAGCTCACATCATCTAATTTAAAGTCCCCGTAATCCTTTGATACACCTTTTAATTCAATTACATTTGCAATATCTTCCATGGCAACCCCTTTCTTTGCCTGACAATCATATGCCTAAGGGTTTTTCTCTTCATATAAAAGCTGAAGCATCTCCTGAAGTTCCTCCAAGGTTATTCTCCCCAGAGCTGCCTTATCCACTGCATTTTCTAAAAGCTCCTGAATGGCGAACATCATATTTTCCTTTACGATGTCACTGTTGATTCCTTTTACAAAGCTTCCTTTTCCCGTAACGGAGTAAATAAAGCCGTCCCTTTCAAGATCCTCATAGGCACGCTTTGTTGTAATAATACTGATTTTCAGTTCCTTTGCCAGAACTCTCATGGAGGGAAGGGCGTCCCCTTCCGACAGTTCGCCTGTCATAATCTGGCTTTTGATTTGTTCCTCAATCTGTTCATAGAGGGGGACTCCTGAACTGTTTGAAATAAGAATATCCATATTTTTTCCTTTGCGCGTAGAATGTTCTGTGAATATGTGCACTTATTCACAGAATGGATTATTGTATATATCCATTATATACACTTAATAAATATTGTCAATATTTTATAAACAAAGTTTTTTACATTGTGCTATAATCTGTTAGGAAATGATAACGACACTAAAAGAAACGGAGATTTGCTATGTATGAATTAAACCAGGTGGGAGCCAATAGTTATTATATACAAAGCCCGGCAAAAATAGGGCTTTTCAGATTGAATGAAAAGGATATATGCCTGATTGACAGCGGAAGCGATAAGGATGCAGGGCGGAAGGTCAGGCAGATACTGGATAAAAATGAGTGGCACTTAACCGCTATTTATAACACCCATTCCAATGCGGACCATATTGGCGGAAACAAATATCTCCAAGGGCAGACAGGCTGCAAAATCTTTGCGCCCGGAATAGAGTGCGACTTTACCAATTCTCCTGTTTTGGAGCCGTCGTTTTTATATGGCGGTTTTCCGCCTAAGGATTTAAGGCATAAGTTTCTGATGGCACAGGAAAGCAAAGCGGAATATCTGACACAGGACAATTTGCCTGATGGAATGGAAATGATATCTTTACCGGGACATTTCTTTGATATGGTAGGTTTCAGGACAAAGGATGATGTGATATATCTGGCAGATTGTCTATCCAGCAAAGAAACCCTTGCAAAGTACCAGATAGGATTTATTTATGACGTTGCTGCATATCTTGATACCCTGGATATGGTAAAGGGATTAAAAGCCGCTATGTTTGTTCCTGCCCATGCAGAAGCTACAGATAACATCGGAGAACTTGCACAGATTAACATTGATAAGGTTTGGGAAATTGCAGATAGGATTACAGCTATATGTAAGGAACCTGTCTGCTTTGAAGCAGTGCTGCAAAAACTGTTTCAGGATTATGGACTGGCAATGAATTTTGAGCAGTATGTACTTGTGGGAAGCACTGTGCGCTCCTATCTTTCGTGGCTGAAAGATACAGGGCGGCTGGAAGTGATTTTTGAAAACGGACAGTTGCTTTGGAGAGCTTAGTTAAAACAGCAATGAAATATCCCCATAAACCGCCAGCCGTACAATACCCACAACAATTAAATGGGCGGGATAATACAGATAGAAAAACCATTTCAACCATCCCGCATTTCCCTTCTGGCCGTTATAATGTTTTAAGAAAGGATATACCAGAATAACGCCTAACTGTACAAAGGCAAAAGTCTTATTTACAAAAAAGAAGGAAACGATGCCATATATGATAACCCAGAATATCATGCCTGACATTTGTTTTTTTAAATTCCCTCTCTTAGCATACATAGTCATAATTGCCATAACGGCAATACAGCTCCAGTCAGAAGGAAAAGTCACAATATTTATGGCAATGACGCAAAGCCGTTTCTGCCATTCTTTCAGTTTGTTATCCTCATTCACTACCCATAATACGATAATAGCCCAGAACAGAGGCCAGATTACGCTTGTCTGGTTAAAGATGCTGCTGCGGAAGGGAATATAATCAATCCCGAATGCAAAGCAGTATGCAAAATGCGATATGACTGCAAATACAAACATTCTTAGTAAATACTTTTTTAAATTTCTTGTATAATAAAATCCCTCGCAGATAAAAAACCACATAATAGGAGCGGTCAAACGTCTCACGAGATGCAAGATAATAGAAACGGGATTATTGGGAAATCCGGGATATAATAAATCGGTGACATGGTCGATAGTCATTGCAAAAATAGCGATTAACTTTAAATGGTTGGAATTGAGTTGTGTGTTCATTGGTTCAAACTTTTCCGCCCTCAAAATTTGTCTTATTATATCATTCTATCTTAAACCTAGCAATTACAATGCAAATAGAGATATTTCCTTTCTATAGCAAATAAAAAAATGTTATAATAACAGAAATGTCTCCCAAAAGAGCCATATCAGAATAAAGATCACCGACTCCGGAGCCGAGCCTGCCCTTGCGTTCCGGGGAAACTATAAAAGAAACGAATAATATTAGCAAATTGAGAAAGGAGCATGATATCTAATATGGATATATCAAAAATCGCTGCACGCGACACACAAAAAAGCAAAATGATATACCACGAAAACCTCGAAAGCCTGCATATAAACACGCTGGATAAGCATTGTTACTTTATCCCTTTCGGAAAAGAGCAGAACCCGTTTGACGACAGGGAAAAGTCTGACCGTTTTTGTCTCTTAAACGGCCAATGGGATTTCCGGTATTATGACAGCATTATTGATATGGAGGACGATTTTGTTGACGCTCCATATAAAGAAAAGATAAACGTACCGTCAAACTGGCAGCTTCACGGCTACGACAAGCCGCAGTATACAAATGTCTGCTATCCGATTCCCTTTGACCCTCCCTATGTGCCGGATGATATCCCTGTGGGCGTATACCGCCGCAGCTATGAATATGTCGCTGATGGCTTGGATCGGATTCTTGTCTTTGAAGGTGTTGACAGTTGTGTATATCTTTATATCAATGGTCAATTCGCGGGATATTCCCAGGTGTCTCACAGCCCCTCGGAATTTGATATCACCCCGCTTCTTCGTGATGGTGAAAATACGATAACCGCCGCCGTTTTAAAATGGTGCGACGGAACTTATTTGGAGGATCAGGACAAATTCAGATTATCGGGAATTTTCCGTGACGTTTATGTTTTGTCACGTCCTGAGAAGAGGCTGGACAATTACATTATCAAAACAGAGTTTTCGGAGGACTTTTCCTCGGCAAAGCTTATGTTTACAGCATATGGCTGCGAGGTTATGGCAAAACTTTCAGACAGCTTCGGCAATCCTATCGCAGATTTTACCGCAGCCGACGGTTCGACCGTTTCCGTAAATATAAATTCCCCCGTTCTATGGTCGGCGGAAAAGCCTTATCTTTATGATCTCGTGCTTCTTGCGGGAGATGAAAAAATCGGAGAAAAAGTCGGCTTCCGCAAAGCTTCTATTGAAAACGGCGTTGTGAAGATCAACGGCAAACCAGTAAAATTCAAGGGTGTAAACCGTCATGACAGCTATCCCGACACGGGTTATTGTGCGTCTATTTCACAGTTAACAAACGATATTACGCTTATGAAAAGACATAATGTCAATGCGGTAAGAACCTCTCATTATCCCAATTCACCGCTGTTTTACATGCTTTGCGACGAATATGGCCTGTATGTCATTGACGAAGCGGATATGGAAGCGCACGGCTGCGTAGAAGTATACAACGATTTCAAGTGGAGTGCGGGAAACGGTTACGGCGGAATTGCCCTTCTTGCCTCCGACGAGCGCTTTCAAAAAGCAATTGCTGACCGCTCGGAGTCCCTTGTGAAAAGAGATATAAACCGCCCATGCGTTATTTTCTGGTCTCTTGGAAACGAGAGCGGATACGGTACAAACATGCTTGCGGCGGGAGAGCTGGTAAAGTCTCTGGATAATACGAGGCTGCTTCACTATGAAAGCACTCACAGGCTTGACGACACTTCTGATGCAATATTGGATGTTGTTTCCGGAATGTACACTTCTCTTGAGGATTTGCAGAAATTTCTCGAAAAAGAGGACGAAAACCGTCCATTTATTCTTTGCGAATACTGCCATGCTATGGGCAACGGCCCCGGCGATCTGGAAGATTATCATAATACTTTTTATTCGAACCCTCGTTTCTGCGGCGGCTTCATCTGGGAATGGAGCGATCATGCGTGTATTCTGGGATATACGGAGGACGGCAGGACAAAATACGGCTACGGCGGAGATTTTGATGAAAAGCATAACGACGGAAATTTCTGCATAGACGCCCTGACATATCCGGACAGAACGCCCCACACAGGATTGCTTGAATTGAAACAGGTTCATCGTCCCGTACGTGTCACGAAGAAAGACGATAATGGAAACTTTCTTTTCAATAGTATGC
>CAZZHJ010000017.1:0-18829 GCA_964653815.1 uncultured Lachnospiraceae bacterium | reverse complement strand
TCCTCCATTACCTCGTCCTCCTCGCTGGGCTGGGAGATAATGAGTTCCTCTGCTGCCCGCTGTGCCTGGACCAGAACCCAGGCCGCTGTCGCCGGGGATTGCTTTTCCAGGTAGAAAAGGGCGTTTGACGATGCGTTGAACATTGTGAGATAAGCTTTTTTGTAATCCACTTTTATCACCTCATGAATATTTTAGGACATATTGTCCATTTCTTCAATAGGACAATATGTACAAAATATACTGATAATCGGTGATGATATGAGACTGAGAATCAAAGATCTGCGGGAGGGCAGGAGCGAAGAGGCGTGTATCTGGGCATGGAATATATGGAAGAGACAAGGGCTTTGTTAAAATATGACCTGCCTCTCAATGAAATTATTTATGACTTTTTTGATGCTTTAAAGTCTCGTTCTAGAGGTTATGCTTCCTTTGACTATGAATTAAAGGGATATGAACAGTCTGAGCTGGTAAAATTGGACATCCTCATTAATAAAGAAGAAGTGGACGCCTTGTCCTTTATTGTGCACAAAGGCAGCGCCTATGACAGGGGCAGGAAGATGTGTGAGAAGCTGAAGGATGAAATACCGCGCCATTTGTTTGAAATTCCCATTCAGGCTGCGGTAGGCGGTAAGGTAATTGCAAGGGAGACTGTAAAGGCAATGCGTAAGGACGTCCTGGCAAAATGCTACGGCGGCGATATTACCCGTAAGAAAAAGCTGTTAGAGAAGCAGAAAGAAGGCAAAAAGCGCATGCGCCAGATTGGAAATGTGGAAATTCCCCAGGCAGCATTTATGAGCGTGCTCAAGCTGGATGATAAAAAATAACACGCGGTTTTGAAAGATAAACTGCAAATTAGGGCTGCTGATGGGAGGAAAACGCCATGGAATTGTATATTCATATCCCATTTTGCATGAAAAAATGCGGTTATTGCGATTTTTTGTCTATGGTATCTTGTGAAAACGACAGGCAAAACTATGTAGATGCCTTGTGCAGGGAAATAGCATATTATGGAAAAATATATGGTGCGGAAAGAATAGATACCATTTATATTGGCGGAGGAACGCCTCCGGTTGTGGGTGTAGATGCTCTGGTGAGGATTCTAAAATGTGTAAAAGAAAAGTTTTATGTGAATCCCCATGCAGAGGTCACAATTGAATTAAATCCTGCAACAATTGAAAAAGAAGGTTTACATAAGTTGGAGAAAAATGGTGTAAATAGACTGAGTATCGGGCTGCAGTCAGCAGATAATACGGAGTTGAAGCTTTTGGGGAGAATCCATACCTATGAGGATTTTTTGCGTGTCTATCATGATGCAAGAGATGTGGGATTTCAGAATATAAATGTGGATTTGATGTCTTCCCTGCCGGGGCAGTCTGTGGAAAATTATGAAAGAAACCTTGATGAAATCATTGGGCTGCAGCCGGAACATATTTCCTCCTATAGCTTGATTTTAGAGGAAAAAACGCCATTTTACGGGCTTTACGGGGATCACCCGGAGCTGCTTCCCACAGAAGAGGAAGATAGAGAGATGTATCGGCTGACCAAAGCAAAGCTGGAGGAAGCTGGATATGAAAGATATGAGATTTCCAACTATGCTAGGCCGGGATTTGCATCGAAACATAACAGTGGTTATTGGAAGAGGACTCCTTATCTAGGACTGGGTCTTGGGGCCTCTTCTTTTATGAATCACGCCAGATGGAAGAATGTGTCAGATTTGAAAGAATACTTGCAGATTTGGGAGAATTGTCTAAAAGAGCCCTGCCTGGAAGAGCGGGAAGAACTGACCTTGCAGGATGAAATGGCGGAGTATATGTACTTGGGACTCCGGATGAAGGAAGGGGTCACAGTAAAGGGATTTGAAGAAGCCTTCCATAAACCGTTCCATGTCGTATACGGTGATGTTGTTTCCGGGCTGGAGCAGGACGGCCTGCTGGCAATTGACGGCAGAGGCAGGGAAAATGAGAGAGTTTATCTGACGGAGTTTGGGATTGACGTAAGCAATTATGTGTTTGAGAAGTTTATTTGAGGATACCATGTGCGGAATATGGAGAACTATCGTTCAACATTGACAAAATAAAGGCACTATACTACAATTATTTTGTGAAAAATTGCAAATTTTGCAAGGAGAAATAGTTAAGAACTCACTAAAAAGGTCATGGGCTGGAGGGGACTATATATTATGTCAAAAAATGAGAATCGGGATATTATCAGAGAAGAATTGGAAAAAATATTAAGCAGTCATGTGCCTGATATCCGTAATAAAGATATCTATATATGGGGAACCGGTAATACGGCAGAGTTATATAGGGAAGGATTAGAGCGTTTGTGTAAGGAAGGGCTGGAAATCCAGGGATATTGTGATAATAATCCGGACAAATGGGGAAAGACCTTTTATAATAAAGGGATTATTAGTCCAAAAGAGCTGAAAAGTAAGGAAAATGGATGTGCCCTGATTTGTTCGCCTCAGAAAAATGTAGTTGCGGCAGTAGGGCGGCAGTTGGACGACAGCGGCATAGAATGGTATCATATTGATGAGATGATTTTCAAGACCCATAAAGAAGAGATACTGGCCTGCTATGATTTGTTTGATGATGAGGAGTCCAAAAGAACATATCTGGAAGTCATAGCTTGCAGAATGGCGGGAGAGTATCCGTCAGTGGAATTTCTCAATGAAAAGCAGTATTTTGCTGTTCCAGCATTTATGGGAAAGAACCCCAAAGAGGTTTTTATAGACTGCGGTGCTTTTGTGGGAGATTCCGTTGAAAAGTTTATTTGGGAAAGAGATGGGGGATTCCAGAAAATCATAGCTTTTGAACCGGACCCCGGGAATTTTGAAGCTATGGAATACAGAGTATCTCGTTTAAAAAAGGAATGGAATCTGCAGGATGAGAAAATTGCATTATATCCATATGGCGTAGGTGAAGAAAGCCTTACAGGGAAGCTGGAAAGAAACGATGTTAACAACGGCCTGGGTTCCAAAGTGTCGGAAGAGACAGCCGGTGTGGATGCCGAGGACGGGGAAACCTGCCGGATTGTGGCCTTAGATGATTTTGTGAAAGAACCAGTGACTTTTTTAAAGGCGGATATAGAAAGCTATGAATACAAAATGCTTTTAGGTGCAAGGGAGATAATCCGGAAACATAAGCCCCTTGTTGCCGTGTGTATTTATCACAATGGTGTTGACATGTATTCCGTTCCGCTCTTGTTAAAAGAAATCATGCCGGAATATAAAATGGCGGTAAGACATCATTCCATTGAAATGGACGATACCGTTTTGTATGCGTGGATTTAAAGGATAAAAATTAGGGAGAATGGCATGGGTAAGAATATAGAATTACTTGATTGTACATTGAGAGACGGGGCATACATTGTGGAGTCCCATTTCGGCACACCTGCTATAAAAGGCATTATTAAGAAGATGCAGGACGCCAATGTTGATATCATAGAATGTGGCTGGCTGAAAAATGGTGAACATGTGGAGGGCAGTACCTTTTACCATGTCCCAAAAGACCTGGAGCAGTACCTGTACCAGAAAAACAGCCGTTCTACCTATGTTGTAATGATTGACTGGGACCGTTATGACCTGGACTACCTACCTGTCAGGGACGGGAAGTCTGTAGATGCAGTCAGGGTGGTATTTCCCCATGAAAAATATGAGGAAGGAATCAAAGTAGGGCTTAAAATTAAAGAAAAAGGCTATCGTGTCTACTATCAGGCTGCCAATACTCTGGCATACAGCCGTGAGGATTTAATAGACCTGGCACATAAGGTAAATCAGGCGCAGCCGGAGGGGTTATCGGTGGTAGATACCTTTGGAGCCATGTATCAGGAGGATTTGGAGCAGATAGTAGCTGTTCTGGATGCGGAATTGAATGAGGATATTAAGCTGGGTTTCCATTCCCATAACAACCAGCAGTTGTCCTTTGCCTTATCCATTCAGTTTGTGGAAATGCTGGCAAAAAGCGGCAGAAAAACCATTGTGGACGCAAGTCTGTGCGGTATGGGCAGAGGAGCGGGCAACACCACAACGGAGTTAATGGCAAATTACTTAAATAACAAGTGCTATTGTAATTATGATATGAATGTGATCATGGATGCTATTGATATGTATATGGAATCTTTCCAAGAAAACTATACATGGGGCTATTCCACTCCTTATCTTATTGCAGGCATGTATTGCTGCCATGTCAACAACATTGCCTATCTGACACAGAATCACAGGACCAATGCCCATGATATGAGAAGTATCATAGAATCTCTTTCGGAAACGGAACGGAAAAAATATGATTATGACCTGTTGGAATGCAAATATAATGAAAATCAGAACAGAATCGTAGAAGACGAAGCGGCAATGGAGGAGCTGAAAAAGGCCATGTCTGGCAGAGGCGTTCTTTTATTGGCGCCGGGGAAGAGCATTGATGAGAAAAAAGAGCGTATTCAGGCATTTATAAAAGAACAAAATCCGGTGGTAATCGGTGTCAACGCCCTGCATCCGGCTTATGAATATGACTATTTGTTTATTATTAATTCTGCAAGATACCAGTATGCAAAAGAGGTCTATACAGAGCAGTTTCATAAGACCCCCAAAATTCTGCTGTCCAATATCAAGACAAGCCCTGAGGGGGACGAATGGATTATCAATTTCAACAAAGTCGTCAAATTTGGATGGGAGCATTTTGACAATGCGGTCATCAACTGCTTGCGGCTTATGGATAAGCTGCGTGTTTCGGATATTGCCATAGCGGGATTTGACGGGTTTAAGCACAAGTATAATGAAAGCTATGCGGACCCTTTACTGCCGACCTTGAATCCCGGCGGAAAATGGGATGAACTCAATGAGGAAATCGCAGATATGTTTGAGGATTTTTGCAAGACCTCAGGCGTTACAATGAATATAGAGTTTATAACGGACAGCATATTTGACAAAAATAAGTCTGGAGAGAAAGAATGAAAGTTGTTATTTTAGCAGGCGGATTCGGGACACGAATCAGTGAAGAAAGCCATTTAAAACCCAAACCCATGATAGAAATCGGGGAAAAACCGATTTTATGGCATATTATGAAGCAGTATTCCTACTATGGCTTTAATGAGTTTGTGATTTGCTGCGGATATAAGCAGCATCTGATCAAAGAGTGGTTTGCGGATTATTATCTCTATAACTGTGATGTCACTTTTGACTTTACCAGGGGTAATGCCATGACAGTCCACAACAACGAATCGGAACAGTGGAAGGTAACCCTGGTGGATACGGGATTGCGTACCATGACGGGCGGCAGGATTAAGCGGATACAGAAATATATCGGCAATGAAGCCTTTATGCTGACTTACGGGGATGCCGTATCGGATATTAACCTGAATGAATTGCTGGCATTCCACAAATCCCACGGAAAGACTGCAACCATAACGGCCATTGCCCTGGGACAGAGGTTTGGGGTGCTGGATATTGACGGAGACCATACCATCAGACAGTTTCGGGAAAAGGATGTCAGTGACAGTGGCCGTGTGAATGCGGGATTTATGATTATGGAGCCGGAAATATTCAATTATCTGGAAGATGATGAGACGGTTTTTGAAAAAGAACCCCTGGCGGCGCTGGCAAGAAGCGGAGAACTGAAAGCATATATGCATAACGGCTTTTGGCAGTGCATGGATACAAAAAGGGAAATGCTTAAGCTGGAAGAATTATGGGACAGCGGCAAGGCTCCGTGGAAAGTATGGTAAGAGTATGAGCGATATGTTTGAAAATATGGATGAGGGACAGGCAAGAGAAGCAATACTGGAAATGGTAAAACAGTATTGTGACACCTATCACAATCAAAAAAAAGAATTTGTAAAAGGGCAGAGGATTCCTTATGCATCCAGAGTGTATGACAGCAAGGAAATGATGAATCTGGTGGATTCCTCATTGGAATTCTGGCTGACTTCGGGCAGATATACGGCTCAGTTTGAAAAATCCCTTGCCGATTATCTGGGAGTGAAATACTGTTCGCTGGTAAACTCCGGGTCATCGGCTAATCTTGGCGCTTTTATGGCGCTGACCTCTCCCCTTTTGAAAGAGAGACAGGTACGCCCGGGAGATGAGATGATTACGGTGGCGGCGGGCTTTCCGACGACAGTGACACCGGCAATCCAGTATGGCGTGGTCCCTGTCTTTATCGATGTGACAATTCCCCAGTACAATCTTGATGTAAATAAGCTGGAAGAGGCTTTATCCCCAAAGACAAAGCTGGTTATGGCAGCCCATACCCTGGGCAATCCCTTTGATTTATATGCAGTCAGAAAGTTTTGTGACAGGCATAATCTGTGGCTAATTGAGGATAACTGCGATGCTCTGGGCAGCAAATATACAATAGACGGAGAGGAAAAGTTTACAGGGACTATAGGCGATATCGGAACCTCCAGCTTTTATCCCCCTCACCACATGACCATGGGGGAAGGAGGAGCAATCTATACCAACAATGCACTACTCCATAAATGCATTCGTTCCTTCCGGGATTGGGGACGAGATTGTGTCTGTGCTTCGGGACAGGATAATTTCTGCGGACACCGGTTTGAGGGACAATATGGAGAACTACCTCCTGGATATGACCACAAATATGTCTATTCTCATTTTGGATATAATTTAAAAGCCACTGATATGCAGGCGGCAATCGGCTGTGCCCAACTTGAAAAATTCCCCTCTTTTGTGGAGAAAAGAAGGCACAATTTCGAAAGGCTCCATAAAGCGTTAGAACCTATACAGGATAAGGTGATCCTGCCTGTGCCCTGTGATAATTCAATTCCCAGCTGGTTTGGGTTTCTGATTACCTGTAAGGAAGGGACGGACAGAAAGCGGGTGGTTGCCTATATAGAGGACCACGGGATACAGACCAGGATGTTGTTTGCAGGCAACCTGACCAAGCATCCTTGTTTCGACCAGATGAGAAAGGAAAACAGGGGCTACAGGATAGCAGGGGAGCTAACCAATACGGACAGAATTATGAAGGATACATTCTGGGTCGGCGTATATCCGGGAATGACGGATGAAATGATAGATTATATGGCTGAAATCATAACAGAAGCGGTGCGGTCATAGCGCTGTGGCGGCAGGAGATGAAGATGATATGATAAAGGTATCGGATTATGTGATTCAAAGACTGGAAGCGTTAAATGTAGGGCATATGTTTATGCTGCCCGGCGGCGGGGCCATGCATTTAAATGACTCTCTGGGAAAAAGCAGTAAGATTCAGTTTGTCTGCTGCCAGCACGAGCAGGGATGTGCCATTGCGGCGGAAGCCTATGCCAGGGTAAACAATACCATTGGGCTCCTCATGGTGACTACCGGGCCGGGAGGAACCAATGCCTTAACTGGCGTGGCAGGCGCTTATCTGGAGTCTACGCCTGTGTTTGTAGTATCTGGGCAGGTAAAGCGGCTGGATATGATCAGGGACCAGGGACTGCGCCAACAGGGCATGCAAGAACTTGACATCATTTCTGTCGTGAAGCCTATTACCAAATATGCAGCCGTGGTAGATGAACCGGAAATGATAAAATATCATATGGACAGGGCCTTGTACGAGGCTATGCATGGGCGGAAAGGGCCGGTCTGGCTGGATATTCCCCTGGATGTACAAGCCAGTATGGTGGATGAGGACAGTCTGAAAGGCTATAAACCGGAAGAAGAAAAGCAGGAAGAACTGGATGCGGCTGTGCTGGATATCATTGACAGGTTAAATGCAGCGAAAAGGCCGGTTCTGTTAGCAGGAAACGGTATACGCCTTTCCGGTGGCATAGAGGTTTTTGAAGAACTGGCAGAGACTCTGAGAATTCCTGTACTAACTACGTGGAATGGAATCGATTTGATAGAGGAGGAGAACCCCCTTTATTATGGCAGACCGGGAGGACTGGGACAGCGTTATGCCAATTTTATTCAGCAAAATTCGGATTTCTTTTTAAGCATTGGTGCCAGATTGAACCTTCTGCAGACTGGATACAATTTTGACGGTTTTGCAAGAGGCGCTGTTAAGATTATGGTGGATATTGATGAAGCGGAGCTTCATAAAATCAATGTAAGGCCCGATATTCCTGTTTGTGCGGATGCCAGACGGTTTATAGAAACGATGTTGAAATATAAAGACAGGATACAAAAGAATCCCAGGAAAGAATGGTTTGACTATGCCCGCAGGCTGAAGGACAAATATCCCATTGTACAGCGGGAATATTGGGAACAGCCGGAGCTTGTCAACACCTACTGCCTTCTGGATGAAATATCCAGGCAGTTAAAGGAAGACGATATTTATGTATCGGGAAGCTCAGGAAGCTGTATTGATATTTCCATGCAGGCCTTCCGGGTAAAGAAAGGCCAGAGAGTATTCTGTACCAAAGGCCTTGCTTCCATGGGCTATGGACTGCCTTCTGCCATAGGAGCATGTCTGGCAGGAGGAAAAAGGCGGACGGTAGGAGTAAACGGTGACGGCGGTTTTGTTATGAACATTCAGGAACTGGAGACCATACGTAGATTACAGCTTCCTATCAAGATTTTTGTATTGAGTAACCGGGGCTATGGCGCCATAAAAGCAACGCAGACCAATGTGTTTGCGGGGCATCTGGTGGCTTGTGATGAAAGCTCACAGCTGTCCATTCCGCCTATTTCGGACATTGCGAAAGCATATGGGCTGCATACCTGCAAAATCGGCAGTAATAGTGAACTGAAAGAAAAAGTAAAAGAAGTGCTGGAATACGACGGTCCGGTCGTTTGTGAAGTCATGACGCCCATCGGACTGACGGCGGCTCCTAAACAGGTATCCTATAAGCGCAAAGACGGACAGATGGAGTCTAAGCCTTTGGAGTATATGAATCCTCCTTTAGATGAGAAGGAGTTTGCAGAAAACATGTTGATTCCGCTGTTTGAGGAATCGTAAATAAGAGGAATGTGCAATGAAAAAAATCAGTATTTTGATACCGTGCTATAACGAAGAAGAAAATGTGGGCCCTATGAGTGAGGCCATAGTTGCGCTTTTTGAAGGAGAATTATCAAATTATGATTATGAGCTGGTTTTCATTGATAATGATTCCAGAGATGCCACGCGGCCGAAGTTAAGGGAGATATGCAGTAAAAATCCCCATATCAAAGCCATCTTTAACGCCAAAAATTTCGGGCAGTTCAATTCCCCTTATTACGGCATTTTACAGACAACAGGAGACTGCACCATTGCCATGGTTTGTGATTTCCAGGACCCTGTGGAACTGATTCCCCAATATATCAGGGAATGGGAAAACGGATACAAAATTGTAATCGGTATTAAGAAAAGCAGCAAAGAAAGTAAAATCATGTATGGGATCAGAACTATTTATTATAAGCTTCTGAATAAATTTTCCGGTGTAGAGCAGATAGAACATTTTACGGGGGCAGGACTCTATGATAAAGATTTTATCAAGGTTTTGCGGGATTTAAAGGACCCTACGCCATTTATCAGGGGGATTGTGGCGGAGTTGGGGTATAAGCGGAAGGAAATCCCTTATGAGCAGCCCAAAAGAAGGGCAGGAAAAAGCAAGAACAATTTTTATACCCTTTATGATGCCGCAATGCTTAGCATTACCTCCTATACCAAATTCGGACTGCGTCTTTGTACATTTATTGGCATGTTTACCGGCTTTGCAAGTGCCCTGATTGCCATATTATATCTGATATTCAAGCTGATTTGGTGGGATCGTTTTGTTGCAGGTATGGCGCCGGTCCTGATTGGTATGTTCTTTCTGGGGTCTTTGCAGTTGTTTTTTATCGGATTTATCGGCGAATACATCAGCAGTATTAACCAAAGGGTTATGAACAGGCCCCTTGTAATAGAGGAAGAACGGATTAATTTTGAGGAAACGGAGTAATTTATGAGGATTGTGATTACCGGACCCACAGGTGCGATTGGGATTGCCCTTATAAATCAATGCATTGCAAGGCAGACAGAGGTTCTTGCCGTTTGCCATAGAGGCGGCAGATTAGACAGGATTCCCCGGTCGCCTTTTGTCCATGTTTTGGAATTGGACATGGAAGAGTATAAAAGCTATGAGCCGGATGCTGCTATAAAAGCTTATGACGTCTTTTACCATTTTGCATGGGGCGGTACCGTGGGGGATGCCAGGAACAATCTGGAATTACAACATAAAAATATTGGATATGCTGTGGATGCGGTGCATTTGGCACAGAAGCTGGGCTGCCATACTTTTATCGGGGCCGGTTCCCAGGCGGAGTACGGAAGAGTGGAAGGAAAGCTGTCGGCGGATACGCCGGCCTTTCCGGAAAACGGCTATGGCATAGCAAAGCTTTGTGCAGGACAAATGACGCGGATTGCCTGCAGACAGCTTGGAATGAAGCATATCTGGACCAGGATTTTAAGCGTATACGGTCCTTATGACGGGGAAAGAACCATGATTATTTCCACCATCCGTAAGCTTTTGGCCGGAGAGAAGGCTGCCTTTACCCAAGGTGAGCAGCAATGGGACTATCTGTACTGTGATGATGCTGCAAGAGCTATGAGGCTTCTGGGGGAAAAAGGAAAAGACGGTGCAGTTTATTGCTTGGGAAGCGGGAAAGCACAGCCTTTATCAGACTATATTACGATGCTGAAGGATGCGGTTGATTCCCAGCTGGAATTGGCATTGGGAGAGATTCCTTATGCTGCCGGGCAGGTCATGTATCTTTGTGCAGATATAGGACAGCTTCAGGCGGATACAGGCTTTGTGCCAGAAGTGGATTTTCAGACAGGCATTCTGCAGACTGTGGAATGGGTAAAAGATAACAAAGGTTAAGTAATGTTTCCGGGAGGAAGAATATGCTGGATTTGGCATTTTATAAGGGTAAGAAGATATTGGTAACAGGACACACCGGTTTCAAGGGAAGCTGGATGTGCAAAATGCTTATAAAAGCAGGCGCAGATGTGACGGGCTATGCCTTGAAGCCCCCTACACAGCCGGGGCTCTTTGAGTTGTGCCATCTGGAAGAGAAGATGCATTCCATAGAAGGGGATATCCGTGATTTGGAGCATTTGAAACAGGTTTTTTCTAAAGTGCAGCCGGAAATTGTCATTCATATGGCGGCACAGCCTATCGTAAGGGAATCTTATGAAAGCCCTGTGTATACCTATGATGTGAATGTAATGGGAACCGTAAACATATTGGAATGTGTCAGATTAAATTCCTGTGTAAAATCCTTTCTGAATGTGACAACCGATAAGGTGTACCGGAATAAAGAGTGGGAGTGGGGCTATCGTGAGAATGAGGAATTGAACGGGTTTGACCCCTATTCCAACTCCAAATCCTGTTCAGAGCTGGTTACTTCCAGTTATCACAATTCATTTTTTGAAGGAAGGGATGTGGCAATATCCACTGCAAGGGCGGGAAATGTCATCGGCGGCGGAGATTTTGCCAGTGACAGGATTATTCCCGACTGCGTCAGGGCGGCGGAAGAAGGAAAGGAAATCATCATCAGAAATCCCTATTCTACCAGGCCTTACCAGCATGTGTTAGAGCCGGTGACAGCATATCTCATGATTGCCGAAAAGCAGTACAGGGATAAAAGCCTGGCATCCAGTTACAATGTGGGACCGGACGAGGGAGACTGTTTTACAACAGGCGATATTGTATCCGTATTCTGCGATAAATGGAAAAAAGCCACAGGAAAAGACATTACATGGAATAATGTACATGACGGTGGTCCTCACGAGGCGAATTTCTTAAAGCTGGACTGCTCCAAAATAAGAAAGACCTTCGGCTGGAAGCCCCGCTGGAATGTGGAAACCGCAATAGAAAAAGTTGTGGAATGGTCACAGGCATATCTGGAAGGCGGAGATGTGAATGCACGTATGGACAGGCAGATAGAAGAATTTTTGAACGCTTTAGATTAAATACAAAAGCTATAAATAAAATATAAAAGTTAGAGCCGGATTAAGATATAAATGATATATCTTAATCCGGCTCATTTTCCTTTCAGTCTATTTGAAAAGTTTCTTTTTTCTGTCTATTCCATAAATAACAAATGTTACCACAAAGCTGAAAAATGTGATTAACAGGCTGGCTTTCATGCCATAAGGCGTATATACCAGCTCAATGGTATGCTTACCTGCCGGGGTTTCGATTGCTATGAATGTGCCGTAAGGATCCAAAACTTCCGTCTCTTTTCCATCAACATAGGCTGTCCAGTTGTCGTCATAGGCAAGGCTTAAAAGGGTATAGCCGTCCTTATCATAATTAGTAACACCTGTTATATGATTATCGTCTATCACAATCTCTTCCATCTGATTTTTTGAGCATTCTTCCATAAACGCATGAAATACCTCATCATTAAATGTGAAAAGGAAATAGGATTCGTCTTCTACCGGCGAAGGGTTGGGGTAGGACGTTGTAATGTTCGTAGTCTGGTCTAAATAGCCCAGGGGAACAAATTCACTCACATAAAGATAGGCATAACCGGATTTGTTCGGTGTGACTTTCATATTTATACACAAATCTCTGATTACCTTGGAAGTAGTCGTAGTCTCCGTTTCATCAATGACCACATCCGCTTCCTCCGGGGTCAGGGGCTCATAGTGGCTATCTGAAAAGTTGTAGGAATTCTCTGTTAACTCCGGGGAATCGCAGTAAGTCAAAAGCTGTGCTGTAAAAAGGGACGCAGAATCCTCCGAGGTATACAGGGCAGTAAAGCGATTCCAGAAATCCGGAATAAACTCAAAATTTTCCTGCAGCATGAGAGCCTCCTCAGGCGCATAGAAGCCTAAGGATAAGGTATCAGGAACCTCATAAATATAATGGGAATTCATACATCCCATATAGTTATAATTGTCCAAATCCGGAAGCGCATCCACGCTGTATACCGGGAAAAAGCAATATTTTGTCCCGGAAAGAGCAAGGCCCAAAGGGGTGGAGTTATAATTAGTGATGGTATAGTTGACCCCGCTGCAAAAACCATAGTGAGTATTTAAATAAACCTGATGGCCTGTTGCATAGGAACTGAAATAACCGCTGGAGGGAGCGTTGTACATCCGTCCCAGATTTAGCGGGAGGGAAGAAGGGAAAATTATGCGGGAATTGCTTTCCGACGGTTTCAGATGCTCGTTAATAAAGGCTTCCAATTCTTCATAGGGTCCTACAAGGGTCATATTGTTTAAACCATAATTGGATGTGGTAAAAAACATATTGGCCGATAGTTCCAGAAGCAGAACGGTGACCAGCAGTTTATGATAAGGAATATGCCTGATGCAGCCCTTGCGGTAAAGCAGATGCAGTATCCAGTATACTGCCAGCAGGACCAGAGTGCTGATAAATGCCATAAGGGTATTGCCCTCTGAGAGAAACTGGCACAGACAGAAAAATGCGCCCAGTACCAGAAGATAAAGGGAATACTTTTTGAGAGAGACGGATTTTAACGCCCTTAATCCGTCATAAGCGATGACGGTGCACAGAAAGGCAAATATAAATACGTGGCGGTTTGGAACATTGGACTGATAATGGAATCCGTTCCAGATAAAGGAAGATACCTTGCCGTTAAAGCTGATTATCAGAAAGAGAATAGGGATGAGCCGCCTGATTTTTTCTTTCAGGGAAAATTTGCGGGAAAAGAAATATGCAAGCGCCAAAAACAGCAAAAGAATACTCATATAAATGCAGATGCTGCCGTCGTTATCGTTAATGGCACGGGAATTGGAGAAGACCATTAGCTGTTTCCACTGTTCCAGGTAAGAGGTGTGGAACCCAAGTGCAGGGAAAATGCTGTCCGACTCCTGATACATGGAATCGGAAGTAGCAAAGAGGGTGCAGGCAATGCTGAAACACCCGTTTAGGGCGGCAAGAATAGAAAACAGCGCAAAGCGAAGACCTTTTGCAACAAAATCCTTAAAGCCGTCAAAATGATAGGTGAAAAACAGAATCACCAGGAAAATGCAGGCATACAGCGCCAATTGTATATTCAGGATGATACAAAGGGATAAAACTATAGTATACATCATCCATTTTTTGCGGTACATCAGGTAGTCCATAGCAAGCATCAGCAGCGGGAACAGTAGGAAGGAGTAATACCATACCACAAACCCGTGCATGGCAAGCATATAAGTGTTCAGCGCATAGAGCAAAGCGGGAATTAGCAAGCGGAAGTCGGATTTTAGCGCTCGCTGGCCGGTCAGGCGGTGTGTGAGGTAATAGACAACCGTAAAGGAGCAGAATCCCAGACAGAGACCTTCCACAAGCAGTACCAGCACCGCAACCTGGTAGGTGGAAAGCGGGAGCAGTATAAATTCCAGTGTGCCAAGGGGGAAATCATTGTATATGCAATAGCCATAGCCGCCGTTCATACTGAAAATCAAATTTCCCTCTTTTAAATTGTAATAGTGGTCCAAAATAGTGGGCAGCGTAGAGCAGAGACCGTCCCCGTCATAAAAGGAATGGGCTCCGAAAGGAATACAGCTAAAGACAATCATGGTAAGAAGGTATAATACTACGGGAATGAGGAAGGCACAGCAATAAATCCTGTTTTGCCGCCAAAAGCCGTACAGTTTTTTCCAAAGTGGCAGGGAAAGCAGAGTTTCCCTGGCAGAATCAAGACGTTCATAGAGCTTTTTCCGGTCCTTGTTGGCATAAAAGAGCAGAAAGAGCAGGACACCTATACAGGTAAAGCCCAAGCCGATATAATCGGGCAGCAGGGAGACAGAAGAATTTGCGTCGATATAATCTACCAGCAAATCGGGAATTTCATTGTATACAGCTTCATTCAAATGATATCCCCGCAGCTGGAAATTAATGGATACAGTGACGGAGGAGGGAAAAGCAAGATAGCCGTCAAAGGAGATATCCTTCTCCGTGACGGGCACGCTGTAAAGCATATCGTTGAAATCCTCAAGTATAACCAGTGTACCGGGCTCCTGGTCATGGGCAGTCATCCGGAAGGGGACAATCGTTGTGAGATAATCTGTCGTATAGTCGTTCTGAAACAGATTGTACAAATGGTCTTTCTGATAAGTAATTCGGTAACTGTCGGAGGCGGGATAATCGAATTCTGCTTCCACAGGGGAAAACAGAGGTCCCTCTGCGCCGATTTTACTGCATGCCGCATTGGCTCTTTCGATAACATTCAACAGCTCATAGTCATAATCGGGCGAAGAGCCGTCTTCTGAAAATTCCACATTATCAAAAAGCAGGTTAAGGGTGTTTACCAGCTGTGTGTCGATATATTCTTCTGCAAATGCGTTATATTCATCCATATAGGGTGGTGTGTCGGAAGAGACGCCGTCAGAACCTTCTTCAGAGCGGTTCCAGATAAACTGGTCCTCCAGCATAAAGCTCTTTGGGACAAAATTCTGGTTGGTAGTAATAAAAAGATTGCAAAACAGTTCCAAAACAATGAAACAGGGAAGCAGCAGCTTTACCAGCCCTATATCCGGCAGAAAGTATAAGCAGAGAACGCATAAAACATACAATCCCATAAACAAAATGCAGGATGACAGGGAAACGGAGTGAAAATTGTGGACTGAACCAGCAAAAGCAAATGCGCTAAAGAGCACAAAGGCAGACAGCCCGCCCGCCAAATGCTTTTTATCCATTTTTTTCAACTGCGCCAGCCCGGCAGCGGCTGATTTGATACACCAGAAAACCAAAAGGAAGGCATAGGGAACCGTCTGGCGGTCCGTAATGGCAAACAGCTCAAACAGATACTGCATGGGCGAGGTTTCCAGGGAGCATAACAAGACAAACAAAAACAGCAGGTTTTTCACTCTTTGCCTTAGGTCGATTGCTTGGTTAAAAAAGTAAAGGAATACGGAAAGCAGGAAAAACATGCCAAAATATACATTTATGCCCCGCGCCCACGGAAAAAGTGTCGAAGTAAGGGAACCCATGAAAAAGCGGGAACAGAAATTGGACAGGGGATAGGTAAGGTCGAAGCCGTAATAGAATCTTTCAGCAGCGTTTTCGTAATATACAAAAAGGGAAGGAACAGAAGAAATCCCTGAAATAAGCAGGGCTAAAAGGGATAACGTGACTGTCCGGATGAAACGACGGGACAGGGTTTTGGTATTTTGGGTGTTATCCGCAAACAGCACAAGTACAAGGAAAAGTGCCAGGGTTGCGGTTAAAGGCGTGTTGACAAATAAACAGACCGTCAAAAGGACTAAAAAGAAAAGGCTATTTCCTTCTTGCACCATGATTTCAAAAGAAAGAAAAAGCAGGGGAAAAACTGCAAACAGAAACAGCGTGTCAAGGGCTGTTTCCTGCAGTAGGGCATAAGCGCTGAAGCTGTATGCGAAGGAACACAATATACGCTGTGTTTTGGAAAGAGATAAAGGCCTCATCCCCGGGGAGTATGCAAGAAAGGCCAAAAAAGCAGGAGCGCTGATTCCGCATAATAATATTTGAAGGGGAGAAAGAATATTCGGAACGATTTTACCAAATCCGGCAGCATAAAAGATCCTGAAACCAAATAATATGCCTGCTGAAGCAAGGAAAGGGAAAAAATAAATGATAAAATCAGAAAATTTCAGTGTTTTTAATGTTGGTTTATTTTGCATATAAGACTCCTCCGGCTGCCATATATAGGACGAATCCGGGGATTCGTGTAAATTGCAGCATCTATTTTGGTTAGATTATACCAAATATGCATCATAGTTCACAAGACAAACTTCTTGCACT
Organism: uncultured Lachnospiraceae bacterium; assembly: GCA_964653815.1. Taxonomy (GTDB): domain Bacteria; phylum Bacillota; class Clostridia; order Lachnospirales; family Lachnospiraceae; genus UBA2882. Next base: position 2,185 of record CAZZHJ010000017.1, on the reverse strand, counting down.
TTGTCCGTAATGTTTGTATAATAAATATGTTGTGAAACCTTAATTAAGCCTTTCGCATAGAATATAGTAAAACCGTTTCCGGGGGATTTTTGGTGCAGACATTTCAAAAACCCTTAAGTGAGGAAAAAGAGGCTTACTATATCCGCATGTATTTGGAGGGCAGTAAAGAAGAGTCCGAAAAAGCAAAGCAGATTCTGATAGAACGAAATCTGAGACTGGTTGCCCACATTGTAAAAAAATACCAGAATGTGGAGGAAAATCCGGAAGACCTGATTTCCATAGGGACCATCGGACTGATAAAAGCAATTCATACATTTGATGGGACAAAAGGCAGTAAGCTTGCCACTTATGCAGCGCGGTGCATCGATAACGAATTGCTGATGATGCTGCGTGCCCGCAGGAAAAGCGCCAGAGACGTATCCTTGTATGAGCCTATCGGAACAGACAAGGAAGGCAATGAAATCAATCTGCTGGATATCACCTGTGCGGAAGGAACGGATGCCTTTGAGGTTCTGTCGGTAAGGGAGGATGTTGAGAGGCTTAGGAAGATTTTGCGGGGGACTTTGAGCCGGCGGGAATTGGAGGTCATTAAGCTGAGGTATGGGCTTGTGGGAGAACGGGAACTGACCCAGAGAGAAATCGGTCAGTTAATGGGGATTTCCCGGAGCTATGTATCACGGATTGAGAAAAAGGCGTTAAGAAAGCTGCGGATTGCGTTTGAGGATAACACAACTATGTAATTAAGTTGGGAAGGTAAAGGAGAAAAGAGAAATGGCAATGCCTACTTTGGAAGAAATTTTGACAGTCGCTTATAATGCAGGTGCATCGGATGTTCATATTACGGTTGGGCTTCCGCCCGTTATGCGTTTAAACGGTCACCTGGTTAAACTGGATTATCCCGTATTAACCGCCAATGACACACTGGAGCTTTGTGTTAACATGTTAAAACCCAAGCAGCGTGAAAAATTTGAAGAGCGCGGTGAGTACGATTTGTCCGTGGGTTTTCCGGGAATTGGACGTTACCGTGTAAACGTATTTAAACAGAGAGGGTGTATCGGCATTGCTCTCCGTACCGTTACGACGGATATTCCCCAGGCGGAACAGCTGGGTATTCCCCAGTCGGTAATTGACCTGCATACCCGTAAGAGAGGACTGGTACTGGTAACAGGTCCCACAGGTAGCGGTAAATCCACCACACTGGCATCCATTATTGATAAGATTAACAAAACGCGTGATGCCCATGTCATTACACTGGAGGAGCCTATTGAGTATTCTCACAGCCATAATATGGCCATGGTAAATCAGCGTGAAGTCGGGCAGGATACAGAAAGCTTTGCAAATGCCTTAAGGGCAGCGCTGCGTGAAGACCCAGATGTTATCCTTGTAGGTGAGATGCGTGACTACGAGACCATCAGTACTGCTATTACCGCAGCTGAAACAGGCCATCTGGTTTTATCCACATTACATACCATTGATGCGGCCAGCAGCGTAGACCGTATTATCGATGCGTTCCCGCCCCATCAGCAGCAGCAGATCAGGATACAGCTTGCGTCAGTTTTGGTCTGCATTATTTCCCAGTCCCTGATTCCAAATATTACGGAGGACGGACGTGTGGCGGCATTTGAAGTTATGCATGCCAATGCGGCGGTTAAGAACCTGATCCGTGAAGGAAAATCCCATCAGCTTCCTTCCGTTATCCAGACCAGTAAGCGTGAGGGTATGTGTACCATGGATGATTATCTGCTGCAGCTCTATATGAGCCGTAAGATTTCCAGGGAGAACTGTATCCAGTATGCACAGAATCCAGACAAAATGCGGAGCCAGTTGATGTAAGGTTCAAATTAAAAATAATGCATTCGGAAAGCCTGTGTTAGACAGGGACTTTCCGGATGCAATGTAATTCATGACATTAGAAAGTTCTATTTTTTCTATTCTATTATTTTTCTGGCAGTTTCTGCCGGTATTCCAAAAGTTGATTTTAAATAATTTCATAACGGAGGTTTTTTTATGGTACATTCAATTTTAACGGGAGCAGTCTGCGGTGTAGGAGGCTATCTGGTTACCGTGGAGGTAGATATGGCGGACGGGCTTCCTTGTATGGAAATGGTAGGATTTCTCGGAAGTGAGGTAAAGGAATCCGCTCACAGGGTGCGTGTGGCATTGAAAAATGCGGGATATGACATAC
>CAZZHJ010000016.1:0-18956 GCA_964653815.1 uncultured Lachnospiraceae bacterium | reverse complement strand
TTTTTATTAGCTTCTTTATCAATAGTTACCCCAAGATAACCCAAATATTCACACACCATTTCTCTTGCCGTAAAATTGTTTTCTCCTACTCCTGCGGTGAAAACAACCACATCAACTCCATTCATGGCGGCAGCATATGCACCTACATACTTCGCCACACGGTAACTCCATGAAGCCAAGGCCGCTTGTGCCATTTCATTTCCTTCATCCGCCGCAGTGCCTAAATCACGGAAATCGCTGGAAAGTCCGCCGGATAATCCCAACACACCGGACTTTTTGTTGCAGATATTAATAACGTCATCTGCGCTTATGCCCTCTTTGTCGGCAATGAAACTGATAATCGCAGGGTCTAAGTCACCACTTCTGGTTCCCATTATCAAACCTTCCAAGGGCGTCAGTCCCATGGATGTATCTATACATTTTCCGTTTTGCACCGCTGATACGGAAGCGCCATTTCCCAAATGGCAAACAATGATCTTTAAATCCTCTCTCTTCTTTCCGAGGATTTCGGCCGCCCGGTTACTTACAAAATCATGGCTTGTGCCATGGAATCCGTAACGGCGGATTTTGTATTTATCATAATATTCATAAGGAAGTCCGTATAAATATGCTTTCTTGGGCATGGTCTGGTGGAATGCCGTATCAAAAACTGCAACCATAGGAACGCCCGGCATGATTTCTTTACAGGAATTAATGCCGATTAAATTGGCAGGATTATGAAGGGGCGCTAAGTCATTGCACTCCTCTACTGCCTTTATCACTTCATCGTCAATAACTACACTGCTTGCAAATTTCTCTCCGCCGTGTACAATACGGTGGCCTACTGCTCCGATTTCATCAAGGGAGGCCACTACGCCTACCTCTTTATCAACCAGTTTTTCAATTACATATTTTACTGCCGCAGTATGGTTGGGCATATCAACCTCTGTTGTTACTTTTTCCCCTCCTGCCGGCTGGTGTGTAATAGCGCTGCCGTTAATGCCGATACGTTCACAAAGCCCCTTAGCCAATACCTTTTCGCTGTCGCTGTCAATTAACTGATATTTTAAGGAAGAGCTTCCACAGTTAATAACCAAAATATTCATTTCTATTTACCTTCTTTCCCTTTATGCATAAATATCCCCGCCCCATATTGGCTATGCGGCGGGGTCTGTCTCTATTGTACACATTCATTATGGAAAAATCTAGTATGCTTTTCCCCAATATACCATTTTTGTAGCAGGCTTTCCACAGCAGACGCATGTATCTGCCAGTTTTTCCTGTTCAAAAGGCATGCAGCGGCTGGTAACGGAAAGCTTTTCCTTAATAATATCCTCGCATTCCTGATTTCCACACCACATGGCTTTTACAAAGCCGGCTTTCTCAGTAAAGAATTTCTCAAATTCCTCCATAGTTGCCGCTACATAGGTATGTTCATCCCTGTGGGTTCTTGCTCTTTCCAGCATTTCTGCCTGCATGGTCTTAAGCAGCTTTGAAACCTCTTCTTCCACATGATCTAAATCACAGGAAATCTTTTCCCTTGTGTCACGGCGCACAAGGACGCATTTACCTTCGGCAATGTCCTTAGGACCGATTTCAACCCTTACCGGGATTCCTCTCATTTCACATTCGGAGAATTTCCATCCCGGACTCTTATCGGAATCATCCACTTTAACGCGCATTCTGCTTTCCTGATATTTGCTTAACCGCTCTTTTAACTCATAAGCCTTCTCCAGCACACCTTCTTTTTTCTGCTGAATCGGCACAATCATAACCTGGGTGGGAGCTACCAGAGGCGGCAGTACCAGACCGGAATCATCCCCATGGACCATAATGACCGCACCGATTAAACGGGTTGTCATGCCCCAGGAGGTCTGGTGTACATACTGCAGTTTATTATCCCTGTCCGTATACTGAATGCCAAAAGCCTTGGCAAAGCCGTCACCAAAATTGTGGCTTGTACCGGACTGAAGAGCCTTGCCGTCATGCATCAATGCTTCTATGGTGTAGGTAGCTTCTGCTCCCGCAAATTTTTCCTTATCGGTCTTTTGTCCTTTAATGACCGGAATCGCCAGTACCTCTTCACAGAAATTTGCATAGACATTCAGCATCTGGATGGTCCGCTCCTGAGCCTCCTCAGCAGTAGCATGTGCTGTATGTCCCTCCTGCCATAAAAATTCACGGCTGCGGAGGAAAGGTCTTGTCTCCTTCTCCCAGCGCACAACGGAACACCACTGGTTATAAACCTTGGGTAAATCTCTGTATGACTGCACGTCATTTTTATAGAAATCACAGAATAAAGTCTCAGAAGTAGGCCTTACACAAAGTCTCTCCTGCAAAGGCTGTAATCCTCCATGGGTCACCCATGCAACCTCCGGCGCAAAGCCTTCTACATGGTCCTTTTCCTTTTCCAGAAGGCTTTCCGGTATGAACATGGGCAGATATACATTTTCCACACCTGTTTCTTTAAATCTCTCATCCAGCTGCTTCTGAATCAGCTCCCAGATTGCGTAGCCTGCAGGCTTGAAAACCATACAGCCCTTTACGCTGGTGTAATCAATTAATTCCGCCTTTTTTACCACATCGGTATACCATTGTGCAAAATCCTCTTCCATGGAAGTAATTGCTTCTACTAACTTTTTGTCTGCCATTTCTCTTTCTCCTTTTTCTGTCATAATATATTTTTCAGACAATTATCTATCGGGATTTATCTGCCAGTTACATTTCCTGTTACAAGCAATAGAAAATAAAAAACGCCGCATCTTCATCCCAAAGGGACCGAAGATCGGCGGTACCACCCTAATTAGCCTATGCTTTCTCCACATAGCACTCTCTCTTTGCCGCTAACGCCGGCTTACGTCATATTTTCATATGAAGCTCCAAGGTAGGTTCCGATGCTTCCACCTGGGAATTTCACAGCAACCATCCAAATAACCTGTCCGGTAATTCCCTCTCTGAAGGCTTTCCTATCGTACTAATCCTCTTCAATGCCTGTCTATTGGGTATTTTATGCATAAATCGGGGATTTGTCAATTGTATTTTTCGCAGACATGCTGCTTTTAAAGCAAAATAGTGCAAGCTGCTGTAAGTTTACATTATCTTGACAGCTTATACCACTTCTTTATATAAGCGTCTTTAAGCAATGATTCATCGGCATTTACCAATTCAACAAACAATGCGGTAAGCCCATCCCAAACCTCAAAGTCTCCTGCCTCATGCAATGTCCAATTTAGCTGTTCCAAAGTCCAATTACTTTTTATAGAATTATGTAACATTGACGTTGTTGCCCAGTTTTCTTCGGAATCAGTCCCGCCCAAAGCAACCGGATATATATGGTCCACAGTTGGTATCAATTCCCAATATGCATTATGGCATTTTTCCATTTTCCAATGTGCGTGATACGGAAAAATATCCGGCATATAATAAGACAAAACTTTTAAGAGCCCCGGATTTATTAGCTTTTGACCACTATAGCGATCAACAAAACCATCCTTTCTAAATTGTTTCATCTTTTGTCTATCAGTATAATTTCTTTTTGTAGATATTAATTTCTTAAAAGGATATTCCGTTTGTATTATCTCTTTTGCAGCAGCCAATTCTCCCTGCAATAACTTATTGGCCACTAACTCAAGCACCTCTACTTTATCCATTACTAACCCTCTGCAGCTACTTATTTTCCAATAGGAAATCTGTCAGCTTTACGATTTTAATACCATCTTGGGTTACCGGATTATCACATTCCCCGGCAAGAATTACTTTTTCATAATTATCATGTATCTTTCTAAGCGGAGCCAGTTCTCTTTCCCTCGTAGATAAATCATTCATGGATTCCGTTACTTGAAAATAAATCTTTTCTTTGGCATTTGTCGCTATAAAATCAACTTCCTTTTCACCAATCTTGCCAATTGCTACATCATAACCTCTCCGTAATAATTCAAAATAAACAATGTTCTCAATACAATGCCCAGTATCCATATCACGAAAACCCAACAGATAATTTCTTAAACCAATATCTGCAATATAATACTTTCCTAACGTCCTCAAATATTCCTTTCCTTTGATATCAAAACGCTTGATTTCATAGAAAACATAAGATTCTAACAATGCGCCTACATACGCCTGTATAGTCTGAACTGCCGGTTTCCCATTTCTCTTATCTGTATCAATCAACTTTTCATTAACCAGTGTTTTTCCTATAGAAGTAATGGATGTATTGTTTCCGACATTATCTGCAAGAAACATTATAATTTTTCTAAGCAGTTCAGCATCAGTTATCTGCCTTTGCCCTCTTCTTTTCTCTCTTTCTAAAATATCCCGAACCACTACAGTAGAATAGATACCATCCAACAATGCAAGAACTTTGTCCGTATCAAGACCAATATCTGCAATACCCGGCATTCCGCCAAATTTCATGTAAGCTTCAAAAAGTTCTTTGGGATCATAATTTTCTCCTTCTCCATCATAAATTCGTTTACGCAATTCTCCTGTAGGACTTGTTTTCTCTCTTACTTCATACCCATGAAAATCAAGAAATTCACAAAAAGACAAAGGCAACATTTTTATTTCTATAAGGCGGCCTGATAAATAAGTTGCATACTCGGAAGAGAGTAGATATGCATTTGACCCGGTCACATAAATATCGCAGTCAAAATCCACCCGAAATGAATTAATGGCATCCTGCCAGTCCGGAATACGCTGAATTTCATCAAAAAACATATAAGTTTTCTTATCATCAGGCATTCGTTCCTTTACATATTGATATATATCATTAGCTGTCATTTTCTGAAATTCAATGGATTCAAAATTCATCTGAATAATCTGTTCCTGACCTGTTCCATTTTCCTTCAGATACTGGACCATCAACTTCATCAGACTGGACTTGCCACACCGACGGATTCCGGTAATTACCTTTATTAAATCTGTATCCTTAAAGGCAACTAATTTATTTAAATATAATTTTCGGTTTTTAAGCTTAGGTTCTTTTTTTCGCACAATATCACCTCTAACAAAACGATAACACAAACTTTTAAAAAATTCAAGTTTGTGTTATCAATGTTTAAAAACTTTTGTTTTTATTTTTGCATTAAATCTGTTTTTAGGGTATTAATAAGACTCCTAACTCATTGAACATTTTGGGCAAAAATACCATTTTTATTCATTCTATTAAAATCCACAGTCCAATTCTGTACATTATTTTCCAATCACCCGTTACCACATCTCCTCTTTAAAATCTTTCTTTCGATTCAATGTTCTGTTATTGAATTACAGGAAATACAATTTTTATGGTAAAAATATCTTCTTTCAGTTCTGCTTCCGCCTTTCCTCCCATTTTCTCTGCAAACAATCTTACAATCGCCAGCCCCAGACCTGTGGTCTTACGGGTTCTTGACAGGTCCGTAGTATAAAAACGGTCAAATATGCGTTCCATATCCGTCTCTTCAATGCTATCCATCCTGTTTGATACAGTAATCTCTGCAGCATCTCCCTTTTTTAACAAAGAAAGCTAATATTTCCCTGTTCCATGAAGAAGCGCATTTTTAAGGAGATTCTCCAATATCCGTTTGACGCCGTGGGAATCAGCATAAATATATACAGGTGAATCAGAAATGTCGATTGACGGTTCAAATCCCGTCCTGACAAAATCCTCATAAAACATAGACAGTATATCTGCAAAAATATTACCAAGATTCAACTTCTCATACTGCAGGCTGATTTCATCCGCCTCCAACCTGGCATACTCAAAAAGAAGCTCCAGCATACCTGTCACATCATCAATCCGACGTTCTATATTCTTCATATATTCCCGCTGTTTTTCTATATTTATCTGTTCCTCTCCCTGAAGCATCTGGGTATAGCCCTTTGCACTGGTAAGCGGTGTGCGGATGTCATGGGAAATACTTATGATACTCTCTCGGTAACTACGGTTTCCCCTCTTGAGAGCTGCCACCGTATTCCGATTTTTGTCCATCATGTGATTGACAGCTTCAATCATCTGCTCTGTCTTTCCAATATGGCAATAGGAGGATAACCGGTAATTCGTATCCTCCTGCTCCAACATGCTCATCTGCTTCAATATATATTCTGTTTGTTTCCTATACCGCCACACCCATGTTCCCAGCACTGCTGCCACCACAAGCAATATGCCGATTAATATTATAACCATAGGCAAGCCTCCTGTCTAAATATCTCTATTTGCAAAACAAAGCATTCCTCCCGCCATGGCAGCTACCAGCCATGCACCGGCCACAATAGTGGATTGTACAACAAACTGCGAAGGAATATCCACCATAGGGCAATTCGATATAACAGACATAATCCAATACTGTGATATTCCGAAATTCATTCCCAGAAAATGCAGGAAATAATCAATTCCGCTTAATAACGGAGCGGAAAACAACATGATTCCTAAGACAGAAACCAAAACCCCTGCAGCCATGTTTCTTGCCGTGGCACAAACAAACACATTGATTGCCGTATATCCGGTCAGATACAGGATATGCAGTGCAAGATAGCTGCCAAAATCAGTCCAGAATAAACCGGTCATCTGTTCCGGTCCGAAGTATAGGATACCGATGGCAAGCACTGATACTGCCACAAGCAGGTATAATGCCACCGCACCCAGTTCCGTCACAAGGAATTTGGCAAGATACACTTCCTCCCGCCTGTATCCTTTTCCCACAAAATTCTTAATTGCGCCATGACTGTAATCATTGATTACAAAAACACATATAAAAATCGTTACAAATATAATTGCATTACAATTGGCAAACATCTGCCTCATCATGTCCATGATACTGATTCCCGACAGCTTCTCCATCACTTCTGCCGTCCCGGAATCCATACTGCCATTCCCCATAGCCTGCATTGCTCCAAATAGCGCATAAGTAAAAAGCACAAACAATACAGATAAAACAGCTGCCACTTTATAACTTTTACTCTTTTTTAATTTATACAATTCCGAATACAATAAATTAATCATATCAACACCATATCCTTTCCTCACAATGAATCTGTCATTTCTCTGCTAACTTCCAATTCGCTCCATGAAATAACTCTCCAGATCCTGTCCCGCCAGATAACTTTCTTTAATCTCTATTCCGGAAATCGAAAGCTTGTGGTTAATTTTCGCAATGTCTTCAAGATGCTCATAAATGCGTATTACAGAAGCCTCCGGCACATCAAATTCTTTAATCTGCAATTCCTCTTCCAGAATATTAACCGCACGTTCCACATTGTTTACTACCAATTTCTGGCATCGGCGGCACCGCATGGAAAGCTCTTTTGCACTAAACTCCTCCACCAGTTCGCCATCCCGGATAATACCGTAAGTTGTAGCTATCTTCGACAATTCCCCTAAGATATGGCTTGATATCATTATTGTAATATTTTTTTCCTTGTTTAAGGCAGTCAAAAATTCCCTGACCTCACGTATTCCCGCAGGGTCTAATCCGTTGATGGGCTCGTCCAGAATAAGAAAGTCCGGACTCCGTAAAAGCGCTATGGCGATTCCGAGACGTTGTTTCATTCCCATGGAAAATTTGCCCACTTTCTTTTTTCCCGTATCTCCCAAACTGATAAAATCAAGAGTATCACGAATAACATTTCCATCGGTAATCCCGTAAGCACGCCTGTAAACTTCCAGATTCTCCGCCGCCGTCATACCCGGATATAGCCCCGGCTCTTCTATCAGTGAGCCAATACGTATACGCTGTTTCTCAATATCGCTGCTGCCAAATAATTCTATCTTTCCTTCACTTGGCGCCACAAGCCCGGCTACCATTTTCATAAGCGTGGATTTACCCGCTCCGTTTTTTCCGATAAAGCCGTAAATATCTCCTTTTTTCACATGTATATTCACAGAGTTTACGGCCCTCTGGCTGCCATAGATTTTCGTAAGATTCTCTGTTCTTAACACATATTTTCCTGACTCTTCCCGACTCATTTCTACCTCCTTAGTTGTAAAACATGAACTGCTTTTATATCAATCAGTCTAACAGCCATGCCTTTAGAAATATTAGGAAAAGTTTAAAGAAATCATAAAGTTTTCATTTTAAATCCGATTCCCCAAACGGTCTGTATATATGTCTCTTTATCATTTGCCTTAGCCAGCTTCTGGCGGATATTGCTGATATGTACATTTACGGCGTTATCCTCGCCTACAAATTCCTCATTCCACACCGATTCATAAATATTATTCTTCGTAAACACTTTATTAGGATTGGAAATCAACAGTTCAAGAATCAAATATTCTCTTCTTGTCAACGAAATCTCCTGACCGGACACTGTAACTCTATATTGGTCCGTATCCATTACGATGTCTTTAAAGGTCAGCACCTTATTCCGGCTTTCCTGTTTTCCGCTCTTTGCACACCGTCTCAATGCCGCTTCCAGCCTGGCAAGAAGTTCATCCGTATCAAAAGGCTTAACCAGATAATCATCTGCTCCCGCCCGCAACAGCTCAACTCTCGTTTGTACATCATCTTTGGCCGAGGAAACAATAACCGCTACATCCTGATACCTCTTCTTAATCTCAGACAACAGTTCTTCTCCCTCCATACCGGGAAGCATCAGATCCAGTATAACCGCCTTCGGCGCTTGTTTCTCCAGATAAAGCAACGCCTCTGTGCCTGAATATGCCGACTTTACCTCATAACCGCTACTTTGAAGCAGCTCCTTTAGCATATGATTGATTTCATTATCATCTTCTACAATAAGAATATAGTCCTGCATCTTTTCCGTCCTCATTTCATTCATATCGGCCAAATTCACCAGCTTGGAAATTTAACAATTTTCTAACATATTGTCAAAAAGCAGAGATAACATCTACCTCAAATTTTTCTATTTTCTGATTCTCCCCTGTGGCTTCTCCCTCTAAAAAAATGACTGTACCTTCTTCATTTTCCTTTACACAAAATCGCAGGGAATAGTTTTCATAATTTCCTAGGAACCAGATATTACCATTTCCATCTTTTTCCTTTTCCAACCGGGAAAGCAGGTAAACACACTGTATAGTGGAAAAGGATTCTGAATTCTGCCACTTTTCTAAAGGAATCAAAACTTCCAAATCTATACCCAGAGCTTCCAGCTGCTCAAAGGTAATGGTTTCTTCTTCCAGATTCCATTCCGGCATCAGCACTTTTAAAAGCCACAGCTTATCCGGCAGGCTTTCCTCTATAGCCTCATAAAACATTTTTATATTGACCGTTTTTTTGCTTTCTCCATAATTAATTTCTGTCAGAGGATATTCTACAGCATTACAATATACCCTGACTGTCGTTTCCTTTTCAAATCGTTGTCCCATAAATTTAAGATTCAGCAAATCTTCTTCCTTTACCTGAAATATCCATTCAAGGGTATCAATTAACCCCCTTTCGTTTTCAGATAATGTATCAGGATTTAAATGAATTGTGGCCTGAAACTCAGCCGAATCCGCTTTTACTACTTTTCCCAACCCTATGGCTGCCTTATAATAGGGCTGTAATATAATTATGAAAGCTACTACACAAATAATAGAAGCCGCAAAAAGAGCATATGATACTTTTTTCTTCAATTTCTCTCCGCCTCTGAAATTTCCGTTTTCCGGTATAATTTTTTATATATTTCATAGAGCATCAGCATATAAAGAGGTCCCCATATCACGCCTGCGGGACCGAATACTTTTGCACCCACATATACTGACAACAATATAGCAATGGGAATCACACCCATTCTGGCTCCAATTAATTTGGGCTCCAGAATCTCCCTGGAAAGAGCGCTGACAATAAAAGTGACCACTAGAACGATGGCACTCCACTCATTTCCCATAAGCAGCTGTAAAACTGCCATGGGCAATAAAACCACTCCCGTTCCCACAAAGGGAAGCACATCCAGAAGTCCCGTGACAATTCCCCACACATAGGGATAGTCATAGCCGCATAAAGCAAATCCTATAAAGCAAATCAGACTGACAACCAGGATAATTTCAATCTGAGCGCGTAGATAGGCGCTAATCAGAGAAAGCAGCTTTTTTAACATCATAACAGATTCTTTAAAAAGAGCAATCCCTTCTACTTTTTGCAGCATCATTTGATAATCTTTAGCTAACAATACTACTGCTATTATTGTTACCAGAACAAACATCACTACGCTGAACAGAACTTTCCCGTACAGCATAGTCTGGTCCAGCATTTTAGGCACAACATCTATTTTTAAATCATCGATAAATATGTTGACCCTTTCCAGAATCAGATTTTCTATGGTAAGGGAACTAAGACCCAGATTACTTTCCACCTTGTCACAGCAGCTATGAACCAATGTAAACAGCTGATTTTCATAAAAATTAATATTAGAAATCAGCAACTTTAATTTTGCGATTCCAAGACAGGAGCAATACCAGATTCCCGCTCCCAGAATAAGTATCACAATCAGCAAAATCATGCCTGCCAGAAAACCTTTGCCGATTTTTGTTTTTTTATGGATAAATTCAACAGGCTTATGAATAAGGAATACAAAAATGCCCGCAAATACAAAGGGCAGAATATAAACAATCACATATTTAATCACAATAAATAATACCGCAGCAGCCAGTCCAAATAAAATCTCTCTCCGGTATTTTTGAATATCTTTATAAAAGCATCCCATACCATCACCTTTTGATAGTATGAAAAAAAGCCGATTTCTTTATACTGTTAAATTCTGCAAGATTTCCTTTTCCGGAGAAACGCCAAATTCCATGGTTTTTCCTGTTTTTGGATGTTTAAAAATAAGTTTGTGGGCGCATAATGCCACATCTCTAATCCCCATCATGCTACTGAGTTTTTTGGATTCCTCAGAACCATATTTCAAATCTCCCAGCAAAGGCAAATTAGCATTGGATAACTGTACTCTGATCTGATGATGCCTGCCTGTTGCCAGACGGATTTTTAAAAGCGCAATTTTTTCGGTTTCCGATTCCTTGACCAAAACTATTTTTTGCACTTCATAGGATAAAACTGCTTTTTTGGCGTTTTTTACGGAAGCATCTGATACTTTTGAAGTATTGGTTTTCCCATCCTTTAGCAGGTAATCCGTTAAGACCACTTTTTCCTGCATTTCTTTTGCCGCCAAAACTGCCGCCAGATATTCCTTTTCCATCGTCCCGTCTGCAGTCTGCTTACTTAATGCTGCTGCCGCAGGAGATGTTTTTCCAAAAACAAGAATTCCTTCCACGGGCTGGTCAAGTCTGTGAATCAGTCCTACATAAGAAATCTTTAAATAGTTTTTCAACTCGGAAACCACATCCATTTCCATGGACTTTGCTGCCTGTACGGCAATCCCCGCCGGTTTATATACAACTAATATATGTTTATCTTCATAAATTATTTTTGTTTTCATTTTATATTCTCTTTTAATTAATGACCGGAATTTCTTTCCTGCAATATTTGTGATTAATTCTTCTATAATTACAATAAATGATAATGCGGAACAATATCTTCATAGGTTCCGTCCTTCATCAAAAATCCTCCCGGGATTGTCCCAAGCTGTACAAATCCCAGTTTTTTGTAAAGGTGCAGCGCAGGCTCGTTGGATTTTACCACGGCATTAAACTGTAAAATTCCATATCCCAGTTCTTTGCCCTTTTCCATACAATGTGTAACCAGCTTTTCTCCTATATGCTGTCCTCTGAGACCGCCTTTTACCGCATAGCTGGCATTACAGATATGTCCGCATCGTCCTACATTATTAGGGTGTAAAATATACAGACCTACAATTTCCCCATTGCTTTCATCTATCGCAATTCCTGTAAAAGACTGCTCTGTAAAAAATGCATGGCCGCTTTCCTCTGTCAATGGTTCTTTCTGAGGGAAAGCAACGCCTTCCTCCACTACTTCGTTCCAGATGGCAACTGCCTCTTTTATATTTAATTTGTCATAAGGTTTGATTATAATGTTCATATATATTGACGCCTTATCCTTTCTCTGCTATACTTCAATTACTTTTTAAATATCTGACAAGCAGGCAAATCTTTTTATCTGAAATTCCATTTTCCTCTTGTAAATTTTATAAAAATTAAATATACTGTCAATGGATAATTATTCAACCTCGGGAGAGTTCCTGCCCTATAGTGGAAAGCTTATACTTCGGGAGAGTTCCTGCCCCATAGTGGAATGTTATACCTCGGGAGAGTTCCTGCCCTACAGTGGAAAGTTTAACATCGGGAAATTCCTGCCCTATAGTGGAAAATTTTAAGATGAGGTCTTAATTGATCTCATCTTTTATGCATTTAGGAGGTTTCTATGCAATTATACACCATTTCTGATTCCTACATAAACTTTTTGCGGCAAAAAGTCCCAAAAGTTTATTCCAACAAAGTACACCACAGAAATCATACACGTAAATATCTTGGTCCCATTTCTATTAGCAAAGGCTATTCTTATTACATTCCTCTTTCTTCTCCTAAAAAAAGCGACTATCAATATGCTGATGGTAAAATGCTTGTAAAAAAGAGCATTATCCCCATTGTACGAATGTATGAACGAGGTCCAGATGGCGAAAAAGTATTAAAAGGCACTTTGCGAATCAGTGATATGATTCCCGTCCCAATTAAAGAATTAATTCCATATGATGCAAATAATGAATGTTCCTCAGATTATAAAAATCTCATATTTTCTGAACTGCGATATATCCGTAAAAATCAGGAAATGATTATTAAAAAAGCACATACTCTGTATCAACAAAAAATAACAAACAACTCTTCCGCATCTTATATTCAATCTGCACTAGATTTTAAATATCTTGAATCTCTTCATGACAAGTACTCATCTTTTTAATTCCATGCCTGTGTTATATTACCACTACTGCAATACATCGCCACGTATCCCGTATTTTGATTGATGAATACAAAGCCCGTCTTAAAACAATACAGATAACAACAGTCCCCGTTTCCAATTTCCTCTGAAACATTCAGGTAAGGATTTCCTGCCTGCTCTGCATATTTCATAAAATCCTCAGCTTCATTTGAAGAACAACAGACAATCAACCCTTCCGCATTTTGATAAAATTCCATATATTCATTTAGTTGACTTTGGGATGTATAAAAGGAGATTCCCATCTGTTCATAGGTCATTCGTATTAAAATATCTTCGGATTCTTCAGGAAGACTGTCCGGGAGAAAATCATAGCCGCCATAGTTGTCATTATCCCCTTTTTCATAGCGTATGGCCTGACGGTAAAAAAACGGGTTCACTTTACCCGGAAAGGCATCCGGTACAAGCACAAAAAAGACTAGAATTACAATAAAAACCAGTGAAATCTCCAACAGCCCGTCATCCAGATTTCTCCTTACCTTTCGCCCCGGGTTTCCGTAAATATCCACATCATCCCGAAATTTCCGGCCTGAAATCCGTCTGGCATAAACTCCTGCCAAAGCCGCACAGATGAAAATACTCAAAATATGAGGCACCCGCGTCAGCATGAGATTTATGCAAATCATGAGAAGAGCGGCTATCCCCGCTATAACAGTTAAAACAATTGACACTTTACTTTTCTGCATCCCTTGTTCCTTACAGAGTTCTTGGTTCGGTGTTAGATTCTCCAGATTGTTTCCATAAAGCTTTTTGGAGTCAGGAACCACATAACCGTATCTTTTCAGGCGTTTAAAATAGCCTGCAATCTCTAACAATTTCCATGTAATCCCTATCCAGAATATAGCTAAAAAGGGACATAGCAGCACAGTTATTGCAATCAGTCCATCCAGACTGACAGGGGTTTCTTTTACGGGCTTTCCCCCATACAATAAGGCCGGAATTCCGATTAAAACAGTAATTATCCCCGTAATAATCCATATATTACGATAAATTCTTAAGTCTTTTTTATCAAATTTTATTTTCAGGTCCTTCTGTCTGATTTCTCTCTTCCTCATCGTCCCCTCTTTTCCACTTAAGGATTTCCTCAAGCCGTTCCCTTACCGCCTTTTCCTCTCCCTCATCCGTAGGCAGATAATATCTTCTGTCCGATAATGTATCCGGCAGACATTGCATTTTGCTCAGTTTTTCTTCCGTATCGTGGGCATAAATATAACCTTCTCCATAATGTAGCTCTTTCATTAACCCTGTAGGCGCATTGCAAATCTGCAAAGGCACCGGTTCCGCAGGAAGATTTCTCACATCTTCCTTTACCTTCTCACACGCCATATAAAGGGCATTGGATTTGGGCGCCATGGCAAGATACACTACCGCATGGGTCAAATGCACATCACATTCCGGCATCCCCAGAAAATGACAGGCCTGATATGCGGCTATGGCAACCTGCAGGGCATGGGAATCCGCCATCCCCACATCTTCACTGGCAAAACGCACAAGCCTCCTTGCAATATACAAAGGCTCTTCTCCGCCGTCCAACATACGTAACATCCAATAAACGGCCGCATCCGGGTCGCTGTTCCTCATAGACTTGTGCAGTGCGGAAATCAGATTGTAGTGCTCCTCGCCATTCTTATCATAAAGCAGGGAACGGCGGTTCATACATTGTGCCAGCATATCCTCATCCACACGGATGCAGGCATTCTCATCCATCTTTCCGTTTAAAACTGCCATTTCCAAAGTGTTCAAAGCCGTCCTGGCATCTCCGTTTGAAAACCTGGCAATGGCTTCAATCTGCATATCTTCTATCAGAACATTTAAATTTCCCAGACCTTTAGGGCTTTTCAGGGCGTGAATGAGCAGTTCCTTTAATTCATCCTCTCCCAGGGCTTTTAAAATAAATACCTTACAGCGGGAAAGCAAAGCCGAGTTAATCTCAAAAGAGGGATTTTCTGTTGTAGCCCCTACCAGAATAATGCTTCCTTTTTCCACATAGGGAAGAAAAGCGTCCTGCTGTGCCTTATTAAAACGATGAATTTCATCTGTGAACAAAAGAGTCCGTATACCCATCATCCGGTTTTGCTCCGCCTGGTTCATCACTTCTTTTATTTCTTTAATACCGCTTGTAACGGCGCTGAACTCAATAAATTGGGATTTTGTCTGCTTTGCAATGATTCTCGCCAAAGTTGTTTTTCCCACTCCCGGCGGTCCCCAGAAAATCATGGAAGAAATCTGATCCTTTTCAATAAGTCCCCGCAGTATTTTCCCTTCTCCTAACAGATGCTTCTGTCCCACATATTCATCCAGACTTTCCGGCCTTAAACGGCTTGCCAAAGGTGCGGCTTTTTCCCGGTTATCAAAAAGACTCAGCTGTTCCATTTATGTACTCCTCCATAATCAAAAGCTTTCTTTTTTTATCAATTCCCCCTGCATAGCCTGTCAGGCTGCCGTTTGTCCCCACAACCCTGTGGCATGGTATAATCAAAGAAATTGCATTGTGCCCTACTGCGCCGCCTACCGCCTGTGCGGACATATGATGAAGTCCTTTTTGCTTTGCGATTCTGTCCGCAATTTCCCCATAGGTCATTGTTTTTCCATAGGGAATCGTAAGCAGGATTTCCCATACGGCTTTACGGAAGGGTGTGGCTTTCATGGACAATGGCGGAGTAAAATCAGGAGCTTTCCCGCTGAAATAAATATCCAGCCATTTATCCGCCAGTTCAAAAACAGGCAGATTCTTTTGTTCATGCTCCTTTCCAAGAGCTTCTCCAAAATACTTCTGCCCGTCAAACCATAGCCCTGTCAAAGCTTCCCCGTCGCTTGCAAGGGTAATTCCTCCAAGCGGCGAGTCATAATGATGCGTACATTCCATTTTCCCAGTCCTCATAATCTTATTTTCATTATATCATAAATCAGCAAGTTGCGGGCAGAGCCCCGAAAAACCTGCGGTTTTCCGAGGTCGCTTCGCTCGTCAAATGTTCAAAAAAACCCTAATTCAAGCAAGCTTGATAAGGGTTTCTTTGCCCACTTGACTCTGCCCTTCTCGAATATTATACCTTAAACCGATAGCCCACACCCCATATTGTTTCAATATACTGAGGCTTGGAAGTATCAAATTCAATTTTCTCCCTGATTTTCTTAATATGAACCGTTACGGTTGCAATATCTCCAATGGAATCCATATCCCATATTTCACGGAACAATTCTTCTTTTGTAAATACATGGTTGGGATTTTCCGCTAAGAAGGTCAATAAATCAAATTCCTTGGTTGTAAATATTTTTTCCTCTCCATTCACATATACCCTGCGGGCTGTTTTGTCGATTTTGATTCCCCTGATTTCCACAGTGTCATTGCTCTTCTGATTAGAGGCGATTAAGCGCTCATATCTGGATAAATGGGCTTTTACTCTTGCCACAAGCTCGCTTGGGCTAAAAGGCTTCGTCATATAATCGTCAGCTCCCAGACCCAGTCCTCGGATTTTATCAATGTCATCCTTCTTTGCCGAAACCATAATAATAGGAATATTTTTTTCTTCCCGAAGTTGCCTGCAGATATCGTATCCATCCATTCCGGGCAGCATAAGATCTAGTATGATCAAATCCACATCACTGTTCATGGCAGATTTCAATCCCTTGATTCCGTCATTCTCAATGATAACCTCATAGCCGCTCATTTCCAGATAATCCTTTTCCAGATCTGCAATTGCTTCTTCATCTTCTACAATCAATATCTTACTCATCGCCATCAACCTCTCTATATTTTCTGATTACAAAGTGCATACATGTGCCTTCACTTTCCTTACTGGTTGCCCAGATATATCCTCCATGGTCCTCCACGATTTTCTTAACTATGGATAATCCGATTCCGCTTCCTCCCTTGGAGGAATTTCTGGATTCATCGGTACGGTAAAATCTTTCGAAAATCCTGCTTAAATCCTTTGTCGCAACTCCTCTTCCGTTATCTTCAATCTCTACCCGGATGGAATCCACCTCATCCAGAATACGGATTTCTATCACTCCGTTTTCCTTATCCAGATATTTAATGCTGTTTCCCACAATATTATTAATAACTCTTTTCAACTGCTCAGGGTCAGCAATAATCATGGTGTCATCGGAAACCAGATTGTAGAAATTCAGCTCAATATGCTTGGATTCCAAATCAAATCCTACCTCATCCACACAGTCATTAAAATATTCGCTGACATTGATTCTCTGGAAATTGTAGGGTATCCGGTTATTGTCAATACCTGAATAAATGGTCAGTTCATTAATCAGACGGTTCATATCATTTGCCTTATTATAAATGGTCTTGATATAACGGTCCATCTTCTCCGGCGTATCCGCCACCCCGTCCATAATACCTTCCACATAGCCCTTAATAGCTGTAATAGGCGTTTTTAAGTCATGGGAAATATTGCTGACCAGCTCCCGGTTTCTTTTTTCATTATCCATGATCTCATCTGTGGATTCCTTCAACCGAAGCCTCATGTCCTCGTAATTCTCAAACAGTTCTCCTATTTCCCCTGCATAGTGGTTATCCAGACGATAATCCAGATTTCCTTCGGCTATTTTTTTCATGGCAATATTCAATTCCCAAACCGGATTTACAATTCCCCTGTGAATCCACTGCATTAGGACAAAAACAGATAGCAGTAAGATTACGGCAATGGCAATTAAAATATCCGTCATGAAAAGCCTTAATATCTGCGGATCAATTTTGGCTTGAAAGGATTGAAGGCCCAGGGTATTCTCAAAATAAGTTTTAATGCCCAGAAGCGAAATCCATGTGAGAATAATGGGAATAATAACCATGATCATGCACGCAATGATTATTCTTGAATGCAGTGATGTTTCTTTTTTGTTTTTATTCATTATTGCCTCCACGGATCAAAAGGATATTCTAAAGTATCCCTCTGAATACTCATATTATATACGTTTTTTGAAACTCATGTCTATGTAATTAAGGGTATTATCATAATTTTTATAAAAATTTAAGAACCTGTTGCAATTTGAAAAGACGTATGAAACAAAAATTACTGTTCCATACGCCTTTACGCTGTTATTTTAATATGTTCCTTAAGATTGTGATCCGCTATGGGTAATGCTGCGTATCAAGCTGCCGTATTTTCTTTTTTGTATTGCCTTACCAATCGGGGAAGACAGTATTCCGGCAGCAATTCCGATAATCCACACATATTTCCAGCTGACAAGAAAACCAATAAGATTAATTGCTGCGATTACAACCAGCCAATATAGAAGCTGGAACTTCGCAGTTGCTTTGTTCAACTCAACCATTATATCGGTACCGTCCGATGAATGTGGTGCATTTTCAATAAATTCTGCCGCGCCGGCAGTACCGGAGCAGGCACGAAAATCTGCACTGCATTCGGCGGCAGCATTTCCATATGTCTTATTGTTCAGAATTTCCTGTATGGCTGCCCGGATACCTTCGGAAGATTCCTCCTTCAAAATAATTCCTGCACCGATTTCGGTAACTCTTCTTGCTACGGCATACTGCTCGCTGGTCTGCGGATAAAGAACCATGGGTGCAGCCATATACAAGCTTTCGGAAACACTGTTCATTCCGCAGTGTGTAATGAAGGCATCTGCTTTGGCAAGGACACCAAGCTGGTCAACATAGGGATACACCTGGATATTATCCGGCAATGCTCCCAGTTCTTCAATGTTTATAGCATTTCCACAGGATATAATGACATCCACATTCAGGTTTTTCAGAGCGTCAATGCATTTGCTGTAGAAATCAGGCCGATCATTAATGACCGTTCCCAAAGAGATATAAATGAGCGGACGGTCCTTTTCTTTTTCAGGCAAAATATTTGAAAATACTGACGGTCCCACAAAAGCATAGTGATCGGAAAAACTCTCTGCATATGGCTGAAACATATATGAAGTATACACAATGGAATCTGTATTATTGTCACTCTGAATCAAAGAAAAAACGCTTTTTACTCGGAATCCGTAAGGTTCCAGTTTTTTCAGTTCCTTTGAGACTCTCGGAAGTCCAAAAATCATGTCTGCCATTTCTCTAGGACTGTTCTTCATGTATTCGGAAGACAATTGATTAAATGCGAAAGTGCTTGTAGGCACGTTAGCAGAGTTTTGAAATATTACAATGTTTTTAACGCCGAACAATGCGAT
>CAZZHJ010000015.1:5532-19201 GCA_964653815.1 uncultured Lachnospiraceae bacterium | reverse complement strand
TGTCCGTATTTTTATAAACATTCCCATAAGCATTTCTGGCAAGGGTAATGCTTTTCACTCAGATTTTAACACAGGGCGCAATCCCTTTTACTACAATAGGCGCCCTAAAAACCGTGCCGTCTAAAGCTGCCCTAATGGTGCCATTGGGGCTTTTCCACATTTCCTTCAAATTGTATTCCGTCATACGCGCCGCATTAGGAGTAATGGTAGCACATTTTACTGCCACACCATATTTTTTAGTAGCCTCAGCGCTGTCCATAGTTACCTTATCATCTGTTTCATTTCTGTGTTCAAGACCCAGATCATAATATTCCGTCTTTAAATCGATATAAGGAAGCAGCAGCTCGTCCTTAATCATCTGCCAGAGAATACGGGTCATTTCATCCCCGTCCATCTCCACAAGGGGTGTTGTCATTTGAATCTTTGCCATTTGTTCCTATCCTCCGTTTTTGATTTATCTTAATCCAGCAATCCTTTCTGCTGAATATTTTCATAAGCTTTCAGCATGTGGAGCTTCGCCAGCTCTGATGCCTTTTCACTATTATGCTCTTTGATAGCTTCCATAATCTCCCTGTGCTCATGATTGGAAGCATTCCCTCTGGAATCCTGGGCAAGGGTTTGCTTTCTGACTCTGTATACATACTGGTGAAAATCCTTTAACAGATGTTCCAGCATTTTACTGTCACATGCCTCATACATAATTTCATGAAAACGGTTATCCAGTACCGCTATTTGCTCTGCATGGCCTTTTTCTGCGTGAAATTCAGATAAATAAACATTTTCTTCCATTTCCTGCATCTGTTCTTCTGAAATCCGTTCTGCAGTCCATCCGGCACAAAGCCCCTCCAACAGCGAACGGATCATATAAATATCCGCCACGTCCTTAGAGGTAATCCCCGTTACATATGCTCCCTTATTGGGTACAATACAGATAAGTCCCTCTAATTCCAGCTGTCTGAAGGCTTCTCGTACCGGTGTTCTGGAAACTCCCAGTTCTTCTCCGATCGCAGCTTCTCTCAATTCATCATTTTCTTTATATTTACCGTTTAGAATGTCTTCTCTGATTTTATGAAATACTCTTCCTCTCAAAGAATATTTATCCGTAACCTCTTCCTTCAGATTATAACCGCTCATAAATCGTACTTCCTTTCCCCGTATAATTGTATACAATCATACTTTTCCTGTCAATTCCCTTTATGAGCCAGTTTTTCTAAAAAGTTTTTCTCCGTCTATCATACCATAGCCCTGTTTGCTCCATGCTTCCCCTAAATCCATTGTTCCTTTTCTGAGCCTGGACATCAGACGATCAATGGTTATTTCCGGATACTTTTCAATAATCAGGGCAGCCATTCCGCTTACTATGGGACATGCCATAGAAGTCCCGCTTTTTTTTACATAGCCATAGGCATTTTTATTGGAACAGGAAACGATTTCTGTTCCCGGCGCCACTACATCTGGTTTTCTCAGAGAATAAACGCTGGGGCCTCTTCCTGAATAATTTTCACATCTTTTATTGGTAGGAATGGGCGCGTTTCCATCATGACACCCCACGCAGATTGTCCGGGTGCTCTCCCCCAGAACAGAAAGACTGTTTGTTGCCGGTCCAAAGTTTCCAGCAGCCGTAACCACCAGAATATCCTCTTCATAAAGAGCGTCTATATAATCTTTTAAAAGATTTCTCTTTTTTCGGTCCTCCAAAAAGTCACTTTTTTCGGAAACACCAATAGAAATATTAACAATCCTGATATGATAGCCATTCTTATTTTCCAATATCCAGTCCAATCCTTTAAAAAGGTCTTCTATATTCCCTTTTCCTTTATTATCCAGTATCTTACCGGCAATCAATCCTACTCCAGGCGCAATTCCCCTGTATTTTCCATTGCTTGCCTTTCCGCTGCCGCCTAATATCCCACATACATGGGTTCCGTGTCCGCTGTCATCAAAACAGTTCCGGTTTCCTCTCCGCATCCGTTTTCCATAATCCGTAAAATCTATAAATTCCAGCAATCTGCTTCCAAAATCCACATGGGGAAAAATCCCCGTATCCAGCACACATACGTTGACATTCCTTCCAGTCAGCCCGTTTCTGTACAACCATTCTATGTGCAGCTGTCTTCTAACTCTGTCCAATGAAAAAAACTCCCGTTTTTGTTATTTTATGTCGGGAGTTTTTTTATGTCCTTCATTGGACTTACATTTTTGTTTTATTCGTCAATAATCTTTTGGGTTTCCACAACCCTGCCAACAGTAAAAATCCACCAAGGGCCGCCAGTCCGATGATCAGTATCATCCGTATATCCAACGTATCTCCTGTATTAGGTGTAATATCCAATCCCGAAGCATTGGAAGAATTCGTCCTCTTCTCTGAAATTTTATCCTTTAATTCGCCCTGAGCACCAAAAAGTGCATAAGGTGAGAAATGATTCACATCAAAAGAAATATACTGCCTGTTATCCCTTACTGAATAAGTACAGAAGGTAACTTCCGGATTTCCGTTTTCATCCAGACTGATGACACAAATTTCATCATCTAAAAGTTCCAGTGGAACCGGCATGGTTACTGTCAGGGGATTTTTCCCTAATTTAGTAATGGGAATCGTATCTGTAGGGTCATACAAAGATAAGTCCATTGCAAAATAGTTTTCTTTACTGACAGTTCCGTAATACTCTTCTATTTTTTCCTTAAGCTTATTTTCACCCAAACCTGCATTGGATACATAAAAATGATATCCGTCCAGTTTCACCGTAGAACCATTTGTCGCAACCTCTACAGCAGCTTCCCTTTTCAGTTCATCATGGTCAATCACCATAAGTCCCTGTATGGAATTATCGGATACTCCTGCCGGAGAAGGCGCATAATCCGTCTTTTCCGTGGTTTCTGTGGTATATTTTTTTCCATAAACATAAATACTAGATGGCAATACTGTTTCCGCCTGTGGAACCGTAGATGCAAGCATCTCTGCTTTGGAAGCATTTATACTTCCATCCAATACATAAATCTGTCCGGAAAATCCAGGCTGTTGCCAATCTAATACAGTTCCTTCCAAATCGGATTTACCCACATTTTCATTGACTACTGCCACAGAAATATCTCCAAAGGAATCCCCTCTGTAATCATCGTTTGAAAGACGTGTTGCACTTTTTTCATAAGAAACCTTGGGCAGTTTATCACCCAAAAATATAATGGAATCTGTAACTCCTGTGCCGCCAAAGGCCATAAGCCCTATAGTTTCTACCGATGCCGGGATACGCACGGTCTCAATAGGACATCCGTAAAATGCCCGGTCACGGATCTGGGATATAGCACCGCCGCCTGAAATATTCACCAGACCGCTGCAGCCCGAAAAGGCCTCTTCCCCAATGACTTTCACGCTATCGGGAATCGTTACCTGGGAAATTTCACTATGCCCTTTAAATACCCCCGGTGCAATTCTCTTGACATTGGAAGGAATGGTAACCTGGGAAGAACTTCCCTTATACGCCAAAAGGATTCCATCCCCCACAACAAGAAATTCATTTACATTAGATCCACTGTACCAATTGTTCAACCATTTTGTATAAGTAAAAGCATCTGCTTCAATTTCCGTCACACTGGAAGGAATCGATACTGAACCTAAATCATCACAGTGATAAAATGCTCCGTTCTTAATGGTTTCCACACCATAAGGAATCTGCACAGCCGTCAGACCGCTTCTGGCAAATGCCAATTCCCCAATGGATATGACGCCCGCCGGAAATGTAAAATTCAACAGGGATTTATCCTGATAAAAAGCTTTATATGCAATGGCATCTCCTAAGAGCGATCCATCAGCAATACTATCATCTGCTCCGCCCTCTGCCACGCTCTCCGCACTCTGGCTTTCTCCGCTGGCACCGGAACCCCCGCTATAAACAGTTCCCGATGAAGCATCCATAAAAATAACCGCCTGTCTGGACACTACCTTTGACCTGCCTAACACACCGGGACTGTCAACATCCCATTCCACATAATTATCCACATCGGAAACATTGGGCTTGGATACCCGTTCCTTTTCTTGCTCTGTGGTATCCTTAACCCAGTGGGGATTCGTATTGGAAGACACACTGTCCTCATACTCCGCCCTGGAAGCATTATTTGCCTCAAACTCCTTAAAATAATCTGATGCTGGCGTTCCCTCTTCTGCAATAATATTCAAACGATAACAACCGTCAAATGCAGTAGGGTCAATTCGGCTGACCGAAGGTGGAATTGTCACATCCACCAGATTTCTGCAATCTTCAAAAGCCTTTGTACCAATGGAATGGACACTGTAGGACAAGGAAATACTCTTTAGTCCCGCCGCATTGGAAAAGGCATAGTCGCCGATTCTTTCCACATGACCACTGATTCCTACTTCTTCCAGATTTTCACAGCCCCAAAAGGCATACTTCTTGATTTCTTCTACAGAGTTTGGCATGGTATAGGTTTTCTTTTCCCTGCCGGCCAGAACCTGATATATAATTGTCTTATCATCATTATATAAAACCCCGTCTTCACAAATGAAGTTAGGATTCTTCTTGTCAATATTAATTGTTTTCAAGTCTTCGCAGCCTGCAAACACGCTGGTCCCGATTTGGGTAAGAGATGCTGGAATCGTCACAGAAGACAGATTGTCACAATCCGCAAATGCCCCGTTTCCAATAGACCTAACCCCGTCGGGAAGGATAATGCGGTTCAAATACCGGCATCCGCTGAACGCACCATTTTCAATAGACTGAAGGCTCTTCGGAAACGTAATATAAGACAGGGATGTATTATCGGCAAATGCCTCAGCGCCGATTGTTTTTACCCCTTCAGGAACAGACACGGACGTAGCCGTGCCTGTATACTTAACTAATTTATCGCCATCCATCATAAAGCCATTATTAGCCTGACTTACCGCATTGATTCCCGTAGCCGGAATCTGCGTCAGTACAATTGCCATAATCAGGAGAGCCGTTCCCACTAACTTTAAAATGTGTTTCTTCATACTAAACAGCTCCTAACCAGAAATAACCTTAACAACTGTTCTCTTGCTGCCTTTCATAAAGAACATCATGATGGACATCAGTGCAAGACCGATGGACAGGAACCATTTGGGATGAATGGGATCTCCCGTAACCGGTGTGGCATCAATGCCGCCTCCGTTTGCTGACATATTATTCAAATCCACATAAATCGTATATGGTGAAAAGTGCGTAGCTACAAAGGAAATACATGGAACTCCGTCAATGGTAGTAAACCTTGCCTGAAGTTTTTCCAGGGTATTATTGCCTACCACCGCTCCTGCCTTATTATTGCCCGCATAGTTCACAAGGGCATCCGGAATGGGCATGGTAATGGTTACACTGATACCGTCCGTATTCTGAATCTTGGTTGTACCGGTCTTATCATATAAACTGATATCCATCGCAAAATACCTGATATCATCCAGTGTTCCATACTCATTTAATAATGCCTGTTCCACAGCGCTTCTTGCAGCTTCGCTATCGGTAATCTTAACAACATAATCATCGGAAGAACCGTTTACTACAGCTGAAACCAATCCGGGATTGGAAATGCCGGTCTTATTGACGCTGACGTTGGTTCCATTGTTCCTGTTACTGTTGCTGCTTCCGTTTGTCTTGTTGCCGCTGACCGTACTGCCACTTCCATTGGTGCCGTTAGTGCCACCGTTTCCGTTGGTGCCATTATTTCCATTGGTACCGTTAGTGCCATTACCGCCGTTTGTACCATTTGCACCGTTTCCTGAACCGTTTGGATTGTTAGGATTATTCGGGTTATTCGGGTTATTGGGATCATTCGGGTCAGTTGTAGATCCGCCAGCCCTATATTGTGCATAAACGTCTGTATCCTCAACAATATTATCAAACTCAGGCAGCCATCCTATAAAGGTATAACCCGGTCTATCAGGAACCACTGAAGGAGCTTTTGCGCCATCACCTTCCCGCACTCTCTGGGTACTAACCTTAATACTTCCGTCATGATTGTAGAATGTAACAGTATAGAGCGGTCTGTCATCCTCCTCAGGCGGTGCCTCTGTATACTGGGCAACAAACTGGGTATTTTCGGTAAGGTTTGTGTAATCCGAAGGGAACCAGTTCGTAAACTTCATGCCTTCAATTTGCGGAGGCTCCGGCGGTACTGCATCTCCACCCTTTACAACCTCCTGGGTATCCAGCAAAGGAGAACCCATATAACCGTAAAATTCAGCTTTCACTGTTTCTAACTCTATGATTCCGATATTAAATCCTAATCTCCTTAAGAGAGTATAGGTTGCAGAAGGATTGGGACATTCAATGGTCATATCCATCATTAGTTCGTCTTCACCCGTAATGGGATTGGGTCTGGAAAAGGCATTTTTATCCGCAACTACCGTATTTTCTCCCGGTATTTTAATCCCTGAAAGAGCGGTATTATAAAACGCATAGGGTCCTATGTATTCTGTAGCCTTAGACAGTTCCGCCAGAAACAAACTGGTACAATCCCTAAAGCAGTCTTGCGGAATATCTGTCAGGGGCGCATCCCCAAAATAGGTAATCTTAATTCCTTTACAATTTTTAAAAGCACCCTCCGCAATTTCCGATACATTAGCAAACTCTTCTTGGCTGACAGTACTTGTTCCGTAGTTAACGCCCCTGCATTGCAGACATTCTACAATTTTTCTTGTTCCGTCATCCTTGTTTTCATAAACAATGGCATCATTACAATAGAAATTGGGATTTCCCATAAAGTTTACGTTATCCAATGCCGTACAGCCATAAAAGGGAAGGGAATCCATGGTATTCAGCGTTTCAGGCAATATCACCGTAGTCAGCTTAGTATCATTTAAGAATGCGTTTGCACCGATTCTCTCGCCGCCTTCAACGCCCGAACTGTCCATTCTGAAATAGCTCAAATTTTTGCAATCAGCAAAAGCCTCATCCGGTACATCTGTAACAGAATTTAGCGTAACACTGGTAATATGCTCATTTCCTTTGAACACATCCTCCTTCATATTATAAACGCCTTCCGGTATTTCCGGTTCAAAAAGCGCCTTCAATACAGCCTTGGTATTATCCGAACAGCTGTCGTAGCTGTTTCCTGATAAAGTAAGCCCTGTATATTCAATCCATGCATTATGTACAATCTGGTTCTGCTCTTTCTCAAATTCCGGATTTGCTGACTTACTGTAATTACCTGTTTTGAAGTCATCTTCAAAGCTGGGAATAGAAACCAGCGTCGGTCTTCCACCATCCAGATGAACTACCAGATTGGACGGGAATGGACTGATATAAGAAATATGCTTTGACGTAATAGAAGGATCGTTGTAATTATTTGCCGTATTCATGGCATACACAAAAGGCTCGCTTCTGGAAATCTCATCACTGATCGTTCCTACAAAATGCAGTTCAATATCTCTGTTTGTGGTTCCTGTATAAAAGGCCTTGTTTTCTATGGTCTCCACATTCATGGCATTTTCAAACTCAACCTCCGCCAGATTCTGGCATCCGGTAAAAGCACCGCTTCCCACAAAACGGACAGATTGGGGAATAAAAACATATTGCAGCTCCTGACCATAGGTAGTGCCGGACTGGGAAAGGAAATTACCATTGATTCCTACAATGGAAATACCGCCCACTTTTTCAGGAATGTCCAGAATGCTGTTTTCGCTGTTATCATCTTCATCATATAGCTGGATATATTTTAAATTTCCTTCATCAATATAGGCTCCACTGGAATTCTTTAACCGCTCTATTACAAACAGATAATTGCCCTGTGCCCTTTCATAGGTGCCTTCCCAGTTATCACCGTCATTCCATTTCAGGGTATATTCATGGTAGCAGGCATATTTATAAGCCTCTGACTGTCGCGAGCTGACAATACAGAAGGTATCTCCCAGATCATCCAATTGTCCAATGGGCACACGAAGCCCCAGATTGGTCTTACCAAAAGTACAATTTGCAATATCACCATCGCAATGGTGTCCACTGTTACCACATTCAAATGTCATACCTGAGTTTGGCACAGTTACCAATACAAGGCTCTCGCATCCCGTTACATTGCTAGCAGTAAATGTTTCCGCACAATTCGGTAAAGTCAGACTCTTTAAAGCACTACACCCGTAAAACCAATGGGTAGCATTGCTGACTCCGACTATATCCAGCGGCAGATCCATCTGCAGTAAAGAAGAACAATTATAGAAAGCACCGTTGCCAAGAGTTTTCAAAAGGGTATTACCGTCATAGTTTGAACCATATAAATTGGCAGCTGAAAGTCCCGTACAGTTCATAAAGCATCCGCTTCCGATCTTCTCCACCTGATTCGGTATGTTAATGCGGGACAGTACCCTGCAATTTGCAAAGGCATAGGCTCCGATTTCCGACAATAAAGTATTGCCGCTCTGGGTCAGAGATACGCTTTGAAGCAGGTTACATCCATCAAATGCATGATTACCGATACATTTTACATTATCCCCTATAGATACAGATGTCATCTGACACCGTTTAAAAGCGTCATCCCCGATTGCAATAATATGGTCCGGTATATTTATAATACTGAAATTGGTGGCTCCTACAAAGACCCCCTTCTCTTCATCCCCGGCAGCATAATGTCCCTGGGCCGGTTTGTTCAATTCTATGTCCAATATGTACCGGGTACTTCCGATATAACGGATTGGCAGCAAAAGCTGTGTCTGCTCAGTGCCGGTTTCATCATATAAGGTTTTATTGCTCCATACATCCGCATTGTTGGCATAACAGGGCAATAAATCATTCGTATCAATGGTATTGGCGGAAACGTCCGGTTCCTCTTCCAGATAGTAGAGGAATCCCTGATCCTTCCATACAGGTCTCAGATAATTGATTCCATCCTCGGCGTGATATTCATGCTGATAAGCCGCAATTTCCCTGTCAATAGTCAGTGGGCCAGTCCTGATTGCATCTATATTGTAGTATACCAAAACGCCGTTTACATCCATGCCGGTAATAACCTCTGCCGCACCAAACATTCCGTCTGAACTGAAAAACACGCCATGATCAGCAGTCTGATAATCCGGTATAATACTGTTCACATCAGCCAAAACATTGTCAGTAAAGGTATCCGAAAGCGCAACCTCTTCTGCTTCCACGCCTTTTACCGGTATGGCAGCAACAATTAATGCAGATATCATAAATACACCTGACAGCGTACCAAGAATCGTTCTCCTCAATTTATTTGACTTTTTTATTGGTTTTTTCACCTTTTTCTTAGCCATTACCATTCTCCTTTTATAACTATTCAACACGCTTTGCCACTACCACAAACCGTCCGTCTTCTTCTACATAATCACAGGTTGACAATGTAATCAGCTGGTCTCCATAGCTTGCCGTCACTCCTGTATCATACAGGGATAACTCTGCCATTTCATTCATATAAGAATTGAATTCCTCTTCAGAATTGGCATCTATAAACTGATAATACTTAAATACAACCTCATCCTTCTGATACACTCTGGAGCGAAATACATACATTACCTCATATACGCCCTCTTCATAAATGGTGTCAAACTCAATCAGTTTATGCTTCTCATAAAACTTCTCATTGGCATACTGGTCAAGTGTACCGAACATTTTGCCGGAACGCATATTGTGCCCGTAAATGATATAATTGGTACTGGGCAGTTTCACATCACAGGCGGTATCCATAAATATGGCGCCGTTTCTGTCCTCTTCCAGATTGGTATTGTGATTCTGGTAATAATCATTATTACCGGTCTGCATCACAGGATAATCAATTATTGTATCGGCAATTTTAAGCCATCCGATTAGGTTTTGGTTCTGATGGTAGAGTGATTTATATTGTTCCAGCACCCTGAAACTTTTGGTTTCCTCTCCCATCTGCACTTCAACGACCTCATCCTCATACATGTCGTTGACCTTTTCGTTTTCCTTCATCCTTGCCAGCCTTTTATTCTCCCTGTCAGTCTGGATGGATTCATAACAATAAACGCCGAAATACCCCAGGCAGGAAACGGCTACAAGAAGTAATACGCCCATAAAAATCCTGCGTAAAGCCAGTTCCTTTTTGGTCAGTACAATGACTCTTTTAACCTTTGCCTTTTTTTTCTCCGGCTTTTGTTTTTGGCCCTTTTGCGCTTTTTCTGCATTTCCGCTTTGGGAATTCCTGCGCTCCGCCCGCTCTTTTTCTTTTATGGCGTCGGCCTTCTCATATATCATATCATCAAACTGTCTTCCCACCTCGGACTCAAATTGGATTTCTCCGCTTTGCAACGCGGAAAACAGCCGCAGAATATCTTCACTTTTTGACAAATCATAAGTACGCTCAATTTGCCTGATTTTTTCTTTATCTGCTTCCATGTAACTTTGAACAGACATCACATAATCTCCATTCTGTACATTTTACCACAAATTTTTTACATTACTTTTATTTTACTATATCTTGAAATATATGCAAGACCCAATCAACATATTGAAAGTATTTTTTTTAATCCAATTTTTCCCTCAAAAAACTTCAAAATCCTTGTTATTTGTGGGTAACACGGTCAAGCTCCCCACATAGTATAAAGCATAAAAACAATTTTGGAGGCTCGACTATGAGTGATTTAACAGCAAGCCAGTGCGGATGCGGAAACGACAATAACGGATGCGGAAGCTTAATCTGGCTGATTCTCTTATTATCTATCTGCGGCAACAACGGCAACGGATGCGGATGCAATGGCACCAGCTTATTTGGCGGCAATGGCAACGGCAGCTGCTGCGAAAGCCTTATTATCATCTTATTGATTTTAAGCTGCTGCTGCAACAACTAATATACTGCTGAGAAAATCTTTTGAAAGGGGCGCATGAGCCCCTTTCTCTCTGTGGGCAGGCATATTCCCCAAGGGGATAAAATAAGATAATAGAAAACAAAGGAGGACAGTATATGATGGAACAGGACCAAAATGCCATTTATGCATTTGATACTTTATATACCAATCAGCAAATCCAGATATTAAAGCTGGCAATGCCTCTTCTGCCTCCGGTCTATCGCTCTTTCCTGGCAGTTTATATTAAATTTCTGGAACTCCAATATACTATAAACTCCGCCGGAAAGCTGAATTTTTCCGGCAGCTCCCATGAGAGGGATAATAACTATTCTCTGGATGCAAAATCTTTAGACCAGTATTTTCAGAGCATTATGCCATATATCAATGAAAATGACAAAGCAAACCTGCAGAAGATCAAAAATATGCTGCAGACCATGGAACAGTTTAAGCAGATGCGTCCCATTCTGGAAATGATGTCACAAAATGCGGGCACAGAGCAATCGGAGGACAATTATATGGATATTCTGAAAGGCTTTTTAAGCGAGGACCAGCTTTTTATGTTTGATATGTTTAATTCCCAGGTCAATAATCCCACTGAAACCTAAGGAGGCACTATGGCAAATCAAGACTGGATGCAGGATGCATCCTTAAAAAATATTGATTCTTCCAAACTGGATTTTCTTCAAAAACTGGTATTTGAAATGAACAGCTTAAGCGATAAAGAAAAGCTGCCCTTTCTTCTGGCGCTGGCAAACCGTGCGCGGAAAGAAAATATTTCATTTTCAAATGAAGAAATGGAAACCATCATTGCCGTTTTGAAAAAATACAGCACCCCGGAAGAAGTCCGGAGGATGGATATGATGCTGCAGAAATTCAAATCAGGAACTGGCAGATAAACAAAACAGAAGGACATGTATTTTTTACGGATACATGCACCTTCTGCTTTTGTTTTCCTTTATTTTGCTACAATATTGATAATTCTTCCGGGAACATAGATTTCCTTTACCACATTGCCGGAAAGCTTATCTCCGAGGGCTTCCTTTCCTAAAGCAATGGCATCCTCTTTTGCGATGTCCCTTGCCACGGCAATGACCGTTTTGGTCTTTCCGTTAATCTGTACAGCCACTTCTACTGTATCTTCCACAGTTTTAGCCTCATCGTACTCAGGCCATACGGTCTGGTAAATCCTTCCTTCATAGCCGCAGGCATCCCACAGTTCTTCCGTAATATGAGGCGCTACAGGGTTTAATAAAATCAGGAATGTCTTAAATTCCGCCCTGTTGATGGAGCCTTTCTTTGCCACATCATTCAGTAAGGTCATAAGAGCTGCAATGGCAGTGTTGTATTTTAAGTTTTCGTAGTCTCCCGATACTTTCTTGATAGTCTGATGCATCTTTGTCATCAAATCGTCGGAATACTCCTCTCCGTCCACCAAAATATCCTGTAATTTCCATACACGCTCCAAAAATCTCCGGCAGCCTTTTACGCCATTTTCAGACCATGCCGCACTTAAATCAAAAGCGCCGATAAACATTTCATAGGTACGCAGGGTGTCTGCCCCGTAATCTCTTACAATATCATCGGGATTTACCACATTACCCCTGGACTTGCTCATCTTCTCGCCGTTTTCTCCCAGAATCATGCCATGGGATGTTCTCTTCTGGTAAGGCTCCGGTGTGTTGACCACGTTCTGGTCATAGAGGAATCTGTGCCAGAATCTGGAATAAAGCAAATGCAGCGTGGTATGCTCCATACCGCCGTTATACCAGTCTACGGGCATCCAGTAATCAAGGGCTTCCTTGCTTGCCAGAGCTTCTTTATTGTGTGGGTCGGTATATCTTAAGAAATACCATGAGGAACCTGCCCACTGGGGCATGGTGTCCGTCTCCCTTTTAGCCGGTCCGCCACAGCATGGACAGGTTGTATTAACCCAGTCCGTCATAGCTGCCAGAGGGGATTCTCCCGTATCCGTAGGCATATAGCTTTCCACCTCAGGAAGCTCTAAAGGCAGTTCGCTTTCGGGAATCGCCACATAGCCGCATTTATCACAATGTACAATCGGAATAGGCTCTCCCCAGTAACGCTGTCTGGAAAATACCCAGTCCCTTAATTTGTAATTTACCTTTGCAGTGCCGATGCCTTTTTCTTCCAGATATTCGATAATCTTTTCCTTGGCCTCTGCAACCTCTAAACCGTTTAAGAAATCGGAATTGACCAGTTTACCTGTGGCAACATCCGTAAATACTTCTTCCTGTACGTTGCCGCCCCCTGCAACAACCTCGATAATGGGCAGATTGAACTTTTTGGCAAATTCCCAGTCCCTTTCATCATGTGCGGGCACAGCCATAATAGCGCCGGTTCCGTAGCTCATCAATACATAATCGGAAACATAAACGGGAATCTCTGTATTATTTACAGGGTTGACCGCCATCAATCCGTCAATGCAGACACCGGTCTTTTCTTTTGCAAGCTCGCTTCTTTCAAAATCGGATTTCTTTGCTGCCTGCTCCCTGTATGCCGTAACATCATCCCAGTTTTTGATTCTGTCTTTGTACTTATCCAGAAGGGGATGCTCCGGGGAAACAACCATATAGGTAACGCCGAATAAGGTATCCGGTCTTGTGGTATAGATTTTTAATTTCTCATCTGTATCCGCTAAAGTAAAATCAACCTCTGCACCCTGGCTTTTTCCAATCCAGTTTTTCTGGGAAACCTTAACCCTTTCAATATAGTCGACTGTATCAAGTCCCTCTATTAATTTATCAGCATATTCGGTAATCTTTAACATCCACTGGCTTTTTACCCTGCGGACTACTTCAGAACCACATCTTTCACAGACGCCGTTTACCACTTCTTCGTTAGCAAGGCCTACCTTACAGGAGGTAC
>CAZZHJ010000015.1:0-5522 GCA_964653815.1 uncultured Lachnospiraceae bacterium | reverse complement strand
GGGCATCTCCGACTTATAAGCTAAGCCCGCATTGAACAATTTCAAGAAAATCCATTGGGTCCATTTGTAGTATTCCGGGTCGGTGGTATTAACTTCCCTGTCCCAGTCAAAGGAATAGCCTAATGCATGAAGCTGTCCCTTGAAATGCTTGATATTATTTTCCGTAACTGTTTTAGGATGAATTTTATTCTGGATGGCATAGTTTTCCGTGGGAAGGCCAAAGGCATCAAAGCCCATGGGATATAATACATTATAGCCCTGCATCCTTCTCTTTCTGGCTACGATATCCAAAGCGGTATAGGGTCTGGGATGTCCTACATGAAGTCCCTGTCCCGAAGGGTATGGAAACTCAACAAGAGCATAGTATTTGGGTTTGGAGCGGTCCTCTCCTACCTTAAACGCTTTTTCATCGTCCCATATTTTCTGCCATTTTGATTCTACTTCTTTGTGATTGTAAGGTACTGACATCTTTTTTCTCTCCTTTATTGTCATATATAAAAGCCCTTTCATCCCGCTAGAGACGAAAGGGCAGATTTTCCGTGGTACCACTCTAATTCACATAAGGCTTTTGCCTTTGTGCACTCAGTTATCTGTAACGGGATAAGCCGCCTTTCATTACTGTCATTTCACAAAAGGAACTCCGAGGCCAGTTGGGAGTTTTACCGTACTGCCTTGCACCTTCCGGCAGCTCTCTGAAACGGGATACGCTCTTAATATTCCTCTTCAACGTATTTGTCATTCAAATTTCTTTTAACTTTGTTCATTCTACCTATTTAACGGAAAATTGTCAAGATGCAAATAAGTTTCGCTGTTCTTCCATTTCTACATATTGACTTATATTCTCTTTTCGTTTATCTGCATATCTGATATACTATCCTTAACAGATGGATATGGGATAATCTGTCGGGCTGTCCGCCAATATACATGAACATGAGAAAAAATGAGGATAGAGTAATATGACTGCAAAGTGTGCCTATTGCGGCAGTGCATTAAAATTTGATGCGGATATTCAGATGCTGGTATGCGAACATTGTTCCGGCATGTTTCCTGTGGAAAAAACTGAAGAAGAAAAAATGCTCTCTGAAAGCGAACAGAATATATCAGAGGACGCTGATTCCCAGGACAGCACAAATGCTGATTTCTGGGATGACGCAGATGAGATGGAGTGCAATGTTTATAAATGCACCAGCTGCGGTGCACAGCTGGTTTTAAACGATGTAGAGGCTGCCACTTACTGCGCCTACTGCGGTCAGCCCACCATCGTATTTGACCGCATTGTAAAACGCAGACGGCCTAAGTATATCATTCCCTTTTCCGTTACTAAAAATGTTGCTCTGGTCAATATCCGCGAAAAGTTTCTGAAGGGTATCTTCGTGCCAAGGGAAGTCAAGCATTTTCAACCCGATATGCTGCGCGGCATTTATGTGCCCTACATACTCTATGATATGCAATGTAAAGACAGACAGTTAATTCAAAGCACTGTTTCTGATCCTGACTCAGATAAATCCGACACAAGGTACTTTTACAGGGACGCAGTGGCCACCTTTCGGGAAATTCCCGTAGATGCCTCCTCCCAGCTTCCCAATGAATTTTCCGAGCGTCTGGAGCCCTACCCCAGAAAAGGCATGGTTAAATTTAAGGCGGAATATCTGTCCGGCTTTTATGCCGATTTGAAAGATGATAACCTTCCCTATCTGAAGCAGATTGCCAGACAACGTGCCAGAGATATGTTGAATAATATGATAAAAAGAAGCGTTCCCGGTCAGAATCAGAAAATTATCTCCTGTATGCCCCATCCCGATCAGGTGTTTGAAAAAGAGGAGTATGCGCTTTTTCCTGTCTGGTTCATGGTATTTCACCAAGACAAGGAGACTTACACTATTATGGTCAACGGCCAGACCGGAAAGGTGGTCTGCGCCCTGCCCATAGACAGGCGTAAAGTGGCAATACTTTTTTCTCTGCTCGCTCTTCCTCTCTCTACCCTGGGCTTTTTCTTTCTGCCCATGATATATACCCTGGGCGAAAATATCCGTATGTGGGCATACTTGCTGGTCTTTGTGGGCATTCCCGCTCTGATTGCTGCAGGGATTCACAATCTGCACCGTCTGAAAAAAAATCAGCAGCAGACAACCGGAAGACGCATCAAAAAATTTGTTATGGAAAGGCAGGATTCATGATATGGATGATATTTCATTTTTTGCTGTTGCAGGCATAGTTTTAGGACTGGCCGCCGCTTTTTACTTTGTAACCGGACTAATTAAAGATTCAAATGAGATTGGAAATACCAAGGGAGATCACCTGGACTACATTGACTCCTTTTACTTACCAAATGCTAAGGATAACGTGTCCAGGTTCCTGGATATTGATAAGATGTGATATATAGGAGGAAAAACTAATGACTGCAAAGTGTACCTATTGCGGCGGTGCCTTAAAATTTGATGCGGATATTCAAATGCTGGTATGTGAACATTGTTCCGGCATGTTTCCTGTGGAAAAAACTGAAGAAGAAAAAATGCTCTCTGACAGCCCACAGAATATGGATATGGTAACAGATTCCTTTCCCCAAAACGACGTGGCTGCCGAGGAAATGGAATGCAGTGTTTATAACTGCACCAGCTGCGGCTCACAGCTGGTTTTAAATGATGTGGAGGCCGCTACTTACTGCGCCTACTGCGGTCAGCCCACCATCGTATTTGACCGTATTGTAAAACGCAGACGGCCTAAGTATATCATTCCTTTTTCCGTTACTAAAAATGTTGCTCTGGTCAATATCCGCGAGCAGCTTTTAAAAGGTGGCTTTGTACCAAAGGAAATCAAGTATTTCAGCCCGGATCTGCTGCGCGGCATTTATGTGCCTTATATGCTCTATAACGTGCGGAGCAAAGACAGGCAGTTAATCCGCAGCGATGTTTCCGATCCCGACTCCAGACATCCTTCCATAAAATACCATTACCGGGAAGCAACAGCCGATTTTATTGAAATTCCCGTAGATGCCTCTTCCCAGTTATCCAATGAATTATCTGAGCGTCTGGAACCGTACCGTGGAAACAGCATGGTGGAATTTAAGGCGGAATATTTGTCAGGCTTTTACGCCGATTTGAAGGATGATGACTTTACATATTTGAGACAAATTGCCAGAGAGCGCGCCGGCGATATGCTGACCGAACAGATACAAAAAACTGTGCCCGGACATGATCACAAATTAATCTCCAACCGGCCTTACCACGTGGTTGAAAAAGAAGAATATGCCCTGTTCCCCGTCTGGTTCATGATATTTCACAGAAACAAAGAGACCTACACAGTCCTTGTGAACGGGCAGACCGGAAAGGTTGTCTGTGCCCTGCCTGCGGACAGGCGCAAGATTGCCATACGCTTTTCCCTGTTCTCCCTTATCTTCTCCACTCTGGGCTTTCTGTTTTTACCTGTGATGTATGCCATGGAACACCGAATGCGTATGATGGCATTTATATTGGTCTTTCTGGGTATTCCTTCTTTGATTGCCGCAGGATTCAATAACCTTCGCAGCCTGAAAAACAGTCAGGAGATGACGGCCGGAAGCCACATTAAAAAATTTGTTACAGAAAGGCAGGATTCCTGATATGAACATTCTTTTATTCTTTGCTATTGCAGGCATAGTCCTAGGGCTGGCCGCCGCGTTTTACCTTGTGACCAAACAAATGAAAGACTCCAATGAAATTGGAAACACCAAGGGCGGACGCCTGGATTACATCAACACTTTTTACATGTTGAATGCTAAGGATAATGTGCCGGGTTACCTGGATATTGATAAGATGTAATCATAGCCATTTGCAGAATTTAAACCGGTTTCTATTACAACAGGATTTTTAATGCTAGGATAAAATTACTTATTTTATTTTTATTCCTTCCGCATGATTTCTTCTCCTTAAGTCAAACCTTATCTTTTTTATTATAGCTGTTTATAAACATAAAATCAAACATCCGGTCCGACTTTCAGGTAAACATCCTCAAGCAAAATTTGTCACATAAATATACGCATCTTCCAAAGCCGCTTCCGCCTGTACGCAAGGCACATCCGGCTTCTCCTTACTGATTAATTTTACTCTCATCCCTTTCTCCGCATATTGCTTTGAGGAAATATGATATTTCCTTTCCAGTTCCCTTGCCTCATCCTCATCCTTTACTTCACAGACCCATACATGACCTTCTGCCTCTTCCATAAGTCCTCTCATGCTCCCTGCATACAAAAACCGCCCCTTTTTCATAACTGCCAGCCTGTTACAGGTGGCTGCAAGATCTTCTACCACATGGGTGGAAAACAGCACCGTTCTGTTTTCAGAAAAATCAACCAAAAGATTCCTGATGCGGATGCGCTCCTCCGGGTCCAGTCCCGTGGTCGGTTCATCAACAATGAGAAATTCCGGTTCATTTAACAGTGCCTGGATAAGACCTGCTCTCCTCTTCATTCCGCCGGAAAGCTGTTTCATCTTTTTCTTACGGTGTTCAACAAGTCCTGTTTTTTCCAGATAATACTGAATCCTCTCCCGGCATTCTTTTTTTTGAATGCCGGACAAAGCTCCCATATATTCCAGACATTCCTGCAGGGTCAAACCGGGATATAAATCTATTTCCTGGGGCAGATAGCCGATTCTTTTCTGTATCTCCCCAAAATTTCTTTCTTCATAAGGCATGCCGTCCAGAGATACGGTTCCGCTATTTGGAGCAAGCACCGTTGTCAGCACACGCATCAGAGTTGTCTTTCCCGCGCCGTTTTCCCCCAAAAGGCCGAATATTCCATTGGGAATTTCCAGATTCCCGTGATTGATTGCCGTTACATTATTTTTAAAGGTTACTGTTAAATCATTTATTAAAATGCTCATATACTTTTTCATCTCCATATCATATCTATTATTATCACAGCAACTATTGGCTGTTTTTTATATTGTTTATTGTTTAATTAATATTGTTTTATTTTTCTGTCGCTTTATACTCTCTGCCTCTTCAACAGATACGGCAGCGCCACTGACATCATAATATACAGCCCCGCACAAAGGAGCTTTCCCCAAAGCCAGCCTAAGTCCCCGCTGTCCTCCACATTTCTAAAGGTATAGGAAAACAAATTCCACTTGCCAAAGACCTGATTTCCCCAAACTGAGAACGACATAATCCACAAAACCATACAGCACCCCATTCCTGCCCACATATTCCGAAACATACAGGATAACGTATGCGATAAGTTTCCCCAGAAATACAGGGTTACCGCCATGGCCGCCATATACATCAGGAACAGCTGCACCTCACTTCCCGCTTCTTCGTTTACGAGATAAATGGACCGGGGCTTTTGAAATAAAAAGAACATACCATAGCCGGCGGCGGAAAGAATCAGCAAAAAACCTTCCTGCAGTCCCAGCCGCAGGAATATGGCGGATAATTTATTCTTCACGGAATAGAGCCTCCAGATTTCCCACCTTTTTGCAGTAATTTCCCTTGTATAGGTATCCGCACAGAATGCCGCTGCCAGCAATGCCATGGGCGCTTCTAAG
>CAZZHJ010000014.1:0-19240 GCA_964653815.1 uncultured Lachnospiraceae bacterium | reverse complement strand
AAGGCTCCCGTAAGCCCTACCTTCATATCATCCTCCCAGATGGACAAAGGCAGAGTATGGAACCTCATGGCTCCCAGATTTTTGGAACCGCCTTCCACCTTGGGATTGTTTGCCGCATTATTGATAAGTCCGTCAATATGTCCGTACTTGGAAAGCAATTCATCCCTGATGCCTTCCAAACATTGCCTGTCCGTAATATCCGCTACATAAGTCTCTATTTCTGCCTGGGGATAACGCTCCAAAAACTCTTCCTTTACCTTCTCTAAAGGCTCTTTAAAAATATCCAAAAGGACCGGAACGCCTCCGCCTTCTAAAACCGCCTCTGTATGACGTCTTCCGATCAATCCCGCACCGCCTGTAATGACGATTACCTTTCCTGTTATTTTAAACTGTTCAAATATTGACATTTACTACGCCTCCCGTGTTCATGGATTCCTTAACCGCCATTGCCATTTTCAGACTGACAATGCCGTCCTCCAGGGTAATGCCTTCTTCCCCGTCCTCTTTTATACAGGCGAGGAACAGCTTTAACTCCTCTATAAACATATCATTTCTCGCAAACTCGGGAAATGCTGCTTTCTCCGTTACATCCGAAACCGTTTTTGTCACCATGGCATTAATCAGATCCGCCTCTATAAAGCCCTTTTCCCCTACAACCTTTACAAAACGGCTGGGAGGGCTCTGGTAAAAGTCCGCATGGACATTGACGGAAACCCTGCTGCCTTCCCTTCCTTCCATGAGGAACAAGGCGTCGCAGTTATCCTCCACATCAATTCCAAGGTTGCCCAATGTCCCGCCTATGGCATACACAGTCAGAGGTTTTCCAAACAAGTAGTACAGATAATCCATTTCATGGA
Organism: uncultured Lachnospiraceae bacterium; assembly: GCA_964653815.1. Taxonomy (GTDB): domain Bacteria; phylum Bacillota; class Clostridia; order Lachnospirales; family Lachnospiraceae; genus UBA2882. The sequence goes on along the minus strand of CAZZHJ010000014.1, from coordinate 18,383 downwards.
CGAGCTGGTTGGTCACAACGCCGCCGCCCATATCCTTTCTCGCCATATACGTATCCTTATAATCCTCATAAGTATGCATAGTGGAAAGGCGCTCTCCCACAACGGAGTGCACCGATAGGATTCTGCCCAGCTCTCCGCTTTCAAGCACTTCCTTTACCGTCCTGATCGCCGGGTGAAAACGATTCTGGTATCCTACGAATACCTTAACACCACTCTCTTTTACTGTCTCTTTCAGTTCATCTATCCCTTCCAGATTATCGGAAAGGGGCTTTTCCATAAATAAATGACATCCCGCTTTTGCACATTTTGTGGCACAGGGAATATGCATATTGGTGGGATTGGTAATAAAAGCTATCTCCGGCTTCTGTGCCAGGGCTTCATCCAGATCTGCATAAGAACGGATATGGAATTCATCTTCCAGACATACATTGTCACGAATCTCCATAGAATCCGAAAAGGTCCTCTGCAGTCCTCTTACCCTGTACGCCAGGATTTCTGCTTCTTCTCCCAAAACCCGTTTAATATTCCTCAAATGCCTCTGACCAATACTGCCCAGGCCTATCATCAAAATTTTCATGCTTCCCCTTCCCCGCTTTCTTCCTCATCATTCCGTTCTTTCATCAGCAATTCGATTTTTTCTTCATTTAATGCCACTGTCTGCGCCAGCTTCCGTACACGCTCCGACATGCGGGATAAGGTTACCGTTAAAACAAAGATGATCAACAGCGAAAAACAGAATCCCAGGAAGAATATCATATTAACGGGCGCCCAGATACCCAGAAAGTAGGACAGCCTTGTCAACAGAACCGGAAAACAGTCCATAACCAGGACAAAAACAATAGCTATGATCCAGGACAGGGCATATTTCAACTCCAGTTTTTTTTTCCTGATCATATTTACAATTGCCACCAGTCCCACTATAAGGCAGATACCGATAATAATCTGAAGCTTTAACGTCATCATAAGCGCTCTTATCTCACTTTCTTAACATTTCAACCAAAATTGCCAGAGTTACTTTTACCATGTAATACACGCTTCTCAAAGGGGATATGGACGATACGCCTTCTGTCCTCTCCCGCATGACTACGGGATATTCCCCCACAGTCTTACCCATGTTCAAAATCGCTACCACGCTTTCCGGTTCAGGATAATCCTTGGGATAGGAGTTGGCATAAATTTCTATGACTTCCTTATCCACCATACGCATACCGGAAGTAGGATCGGTAATCCTTGTCCTTGTGAGCAATTTAATCAGGACGGAAAAATAACGGATGCCGAAACGCCTGAGTCCTGAAGACTGGAATCCCTCTTTTTCAATATACCGGGAACCGATCAGCATATTTAATTTGTGCTCTGCCATGTAATCGCGCATTTCATGCAGAAACTTGGCATCATGCTGTCCGTCACCATCAAACTGTACCGCAAAATCATAGCCGTTTTTATAGGCATACAGATAACCTGTCTGGACAGCTCCCCCGATTCCCAAATTGATGGGAAGATTGAGCACGTGCATGCCTTTATCCGTACATACCTTAAGGGTATCATCCTTTGAGCAGTCATTTACAATGACATAATCAAATTCCGGTGCGTTCTGCCTGATATCCTCCACCGTTTTCTCTATGCTTTTTTCTTCGTTATAAGCAGGTATAATTACAATACTTTTCATTCTTTATCCTTTTTACCTTGCTGTCTGGATATAAACTGCAGCAGCACTTTCATTGTTCTCTTTATGCAAATCAGAAATCCGAAGGGCACATGGTTTTCCCGCAGCGCCCTATAGCTTTCCCTAAAGGACCGCACATAGCTGCCTAGGTTCGCCGAGCTTGTCCCACCGTAAAACATATAGACTACCACTTCATGGATATAAGACAGCCGCAGCTTTCCGTCCATGAGAATCCTCACCATAAATTCATAATCGGCGGCAATCTTGTAATCCGTCTTATAAAATCCGTATTTTTCGTAGACCTCCCTTTTTAAATAAAGGGTGGGATGGGCAGGCATCCAGCCATCCTTTATGGTCCTACTGTTGCCCATTACCCAATGGCGCACAACATTGCCGGATTCATCCACATAATCCAAATCTCCGTGAACGCCGTCACTGTGCTCTTCCTCTATGATACGGACCATACGGGAAATAACGTCTTCCGCCGCAAAGCGGTCAAACATTAAACCGATGATATCTCCCTGTGCCATACGGATTCCTTTGTTCATGGCATCATAAATTCCCTCATCCGGCTCCGAAATCCATTTCAATTCCCTGCCCGGAAGCTTTTCAAATTCCCCTTCCTGGCTTTGGAGAAATTCCACGGTCCCGTCTTTAGATCCGCCATCGACGATGATATATTCTATATTGTCATAATTCTGGTTTTTTATTCCATTTACAACCTCTTTCAGATGAACAATATCCTGAAAGGTTGTAGTAATTACCGATACTTTTTTACTCAAGGCTTTCCTCCATAGGAGTTGTCTCTATTTTCCCTTCATGAATCAAATAACAAAGGGTTGCATAAATAGCGTCCCCGATCTGATTATATCCGGCCTCTCCCGGATGCACACCCTGGGCCGGCACGGATTCCAAAACCTCCGAATGCGGATTCTTCCTGATCTCAGTCTGTTCAAAACCATATGCCCGGTCAAGCATCACACCCGCAGGAACAATGGTAACATTTTCATAAGAATCCAGTCTGGTATCCAGTTCAGAAATCAGGTTAAACACCATAACGCCCCTTGCATAGGACCACATGCCGTGAAGGCCTTCATATCCCATAATATTCTGCTGTCTCGCCATTCCATCCTGGTCGGCAGGGAATATTGGTTCCACCACCAGAATCTGAATATTACTGTCAGCTTCCCTTATTTTATCCACAATCTTCAAAATATTATCTGCATTACCGGAAGGATCCATCTCCAGGCCATTGGTTCCTAAAAACACCTGCACCACATCCGGATCAATACCTGTAGACCGTTTATAATAATTCCAGTCAAATTCTCCCGTCTGGGGATTGGTAAATGCATTGGGCGATTCTGCTCCATACAGGGTTCCTGCAAAGTACTCTCCTGCGCTGATACCGGGTATCCCTTCATTCATAAGGCCTTCCGTATCTCCCCGCGTACCCAGATGATAGAGCTTTTCCCCGGATAATTGCCGGGTATAAGAAAGCCAGGGAGTACTTGCACTCAAGCTGTCTCCGATTGTCAATATACTCAGCATGCCAGTATCCTCACTCCCAAACGCATTGGGCACAACATGAAGCACCGTGCTTGCAGTTGCCACCTTTTCCAGCTGGTAGTCATAAAGGTTCACGCTCAGTTCATACTCACCTGTCATGCCGCCCTTGGCATGAATCCTGTATTTGTCATTCATACAGTCCCCGATTTCACAATCCCAGTAAAACTCATAATCGTCAGGATTTACACCGCTGCACACACTAGCATTATAAATCTCCGCCGTCATTCCTTCATACACATAAATATCTCCCGGCAAAAATACCGTAGGAATCTCTTTTTCCAGCTTTTTCTCCATCTGGCTGTCCAATTCACTGATAGCAGATGCATTTCCCTCTATGGCGCTGCTTAATTCCTCCAGCCGTTTCTCCATCTCGTCATTTTGTTCTTTTAACTCTCCGATTACAAAGGCTTCCGCAACACAGCAGACGACAATCATCAGCGATAATATTAATGAAAGAACTCTCTTTTTAATCATTTATCTTTCCTCCTCTGTAAAGGACACTATCTTTAGTTTACACCAAAATCCGATAAATAGGAAGATTAGGAATAGAAAGGCGATGAAAATAATATACCCTGGCACAGAAGCATAGCATTCCGTCTTTTCCTCTGAAAGGGAAAACAACAGGGACGCCTCCAACTTCTCTATCTCTTCTGTACTTCCATCACTTCCTGCATTTCCCATACTATTCTTTCTGATATACAGCTGTCCTCCCGGGTATGGCGTATATCCGTACATATCATATAGCACAAACTCCAGATCATCCTCCGGCGCGCCGGAAACCTTACTCACACTAATTTCATAACATGTATTTCCAGGCGTTATCCGCTCAAAGTCATAAATGCCTGCACCATTATAGCCGGTCCCTTCTCCCCGGATTTCTTCCTCAAACAACACCCTGCCGTCCTGTTCCCGTAGCTGAATCCGGTATACCGCCGTACTGTTTTCCATGTCTGGATTTCTCCACTGGATAATCAGGCGATTAAAGGACTTTTTCAACCTTAATGTCTGTATCAGTTCCTGTCCCTCATCTACAGGATAAGGGCCATTTGCAAGTATCTGGGTAGCGGCGGGATAGGATTGTTCTATAGGCATTCCCGTCACTGTATGAAAACGCGCCATTCCCCACAGGGCTATTACTCCCGCAGCGAGAAAAGCGCAAAAAGCTGCTCCCCTGCCGGTTTTTTCACTGTCAATCACTTTTCCTGTCTCTGCCAATCCACCAAAAGCGAGACATGACATCATAAACATAAAAGGGATGCTGTACTGCTCCGATGCCTCCCAAAGAATATAGAATAAAACTGCGCCAAACAAAGCCAGCAGCAGACAAAAGCCGTAAAAATCCGTTTCTCTGCGAATACAGTTGTAAATCCAATTTCCGGCACAAATCAAAATTCCCAGAATCAGGAACAGATAATATCCCTGATGCCAGAGCACAACAAAATCCTTATGACCACCCAATACGGCTTCATAAATCCCATCCGTTCCGAGGGCCTCCGCCAAAAAGATGGTATAGCCGTTGGTTCCCGTCCCAAAAGTATTCTTTACCTTGGTAGTTACCAGCTGCAGATATTCCTCCCCGCTCATGGCTTCCAGCTTTTCCTTCATACGCAGTGCCACAGCATTTTCCTTCTCTTCCTTCGTAGGAAAAGAAGCCGTATATGCCTCGTCCTCCCCGTTATGCCCGCCCGGCATGGTAAGGGACATCATCAGCCAATGGCTTGTTGGAAACGCCGTGTCCGCGGTATCAATCCCGATATATGCCTTCTGGGCAGCCGAAAGCCCGCCAGCAGATATACATGCCGCAAGCCCGATTACCGCAATTTGAAGCATGATCCGCCCTGCCGCTTTTTCTTTTTCCCTTTTTCCTTCATCCGGCAAAGCATCCAGACTCCCGCAGCCAGAGCGGCAAAGCATCCAGATTCCCATAGCCAGAGCGGCAATGCCTAAAATAACGGCTGTCGCCCGCAGTTCAAATCCCACGCCCAAAAGAACGCCTGCCAAAGCTCCATGAATCAAGCATTTCTTTTTGTCATGCCATGCCGCACCCGGCGCAATCAGATACAAAAAACCCATGGTCAAGGGCAAAGACAGGGTAATGGTGTAATAATAAGATACTCCCAGGTATAAAAAAGGATTGCAGAGCAGCATCAGAAAAATCCTGCAAAGCTCCCACTCTTTTAAATTCGTTTTCCATTTTTTCAATATGGGAATGACCAGAAATAAAGCTAAATCCAGGCAGATTGTATTAAATACATTGAAAAGCAGCGGTCTCGCCCCCTGGGAAATCCCCAGCAGATTGCCGATTTTAACTAAGGTTGCCGTTATTACCACAAAGGTATTCTGATTGGGATAAACCGACAGATAATAGAAGGCTTCCTCTGCCACCTTCCCTGTTTCCGCAAGGGAAGCAGCACCGCCTATGACAAAACCGCTGTCCCATTTATAAGCGCTCCTCACATAAAACAGAAAATAACACTGTACTGCAATCATTCCTACGGTCATGATGAACCGAATAATCTTCAGGCTCCCCACACTGCAGCGCGCAAACAGCTTTCCCGATGCAAGATACAGCAGTACAAAAAAAAGAACCGTCAGTCCGCACAAAACCGCCAGCTCCGGCATTCCTGCAAAGGAATATAAGAATCCTGCCGCCTCATAAAAGGTAAGGCCGTTTAAAAACAGCCAGAAAAAGACAGCAAAAAGAAGAGCCACAGTAACTATGGCTACAGTCCTGATTATTCTACTGCCCGTTTCCCATACTCTTCCCATTATCTTATTTTGAAGCCTTTAAAGCAATCCGCTCTTTATAAAGCTCCAGATACTCCTGATATCTTATGTTTTTATCAAACTCTTCTGCACGTTTACGGCAGGCATTCTTGTCAAAGTTTCCTTCCGCTCCTTTGAGCACTGCTGCCAGAAGCGCGTCATAATTACCTCTCTGCACTACAATTCCCGTATCCTCTGTCAAGGCTTCCCCGCTTCCGCCGGTTGCATAAGTAACCACCGGCGTCCCGCAGGCAAGAGCCTCCAGATTGGTGGTCGGAAAATTATCCTCCAAGGTAGCATTGACAAACACCGCAGCATTGCGGTAAGCATCCGCTAATTCCTCCGGGCTGGAAGTTCTTTCCATTGCTGTCATTTTCCCCGGATACTTTTTCATAAGCTCTTTTTTCTGCTTTTTATTAACTCCGATTAACTGTACCTGATAATCCGCAGGAAGGTCTTTTGCAAGCTTTTCAAAATAGATAAGCCCCTTGCGGACTTCCCAGATATTGGCAACTCCCAGCACCGTTTTCCGCTCTTTATCCGTGCCCTTTGACTCCTTCGGGCAAAACAGCGTTAAATCTATACCGTTTGGAATCACTTTTACAGGATAGTCCTTCAGAAAGGATTGTTTCACCTGTCCCGCAAGCCATTTGCTTGGTGTAACGATGATCAGATTGTCCACACCGCAGAAGGCCTTTCTCTTTCTGGAATAGGCATCCACCGTGTTATCCTTAAACAAGGCATAGGGATAAACTTTGGCATGATGGATACAGGTGTTGCATCCTGTCTTCCACTTATCACATGCGGCAAAATCATAATAGGCGCAGTGCCCCGTAAAGCTCCAGCAGTCATGAAGTGTCCATACTACCGGGATTTTCTTTTTCTTGATATATTTAAAAAGCAGTTCCACCTGAATATAAAATCCATGAATATTGTGAAGATGAATCAAATCCGGCTTTTCCTTATCCACCCATGCCAGAAACCTTTCCGTAACCTCTTTGGAGCCGAACCCGCCTTCTCCCTGGAAAAAGTTTTTCATTACATGACGGTAAAAATCCCCTTTATTGCCAATCAGCATTCCTTCATATTCCCCGGACCAGGGCTCTCTTCCCACAGCCATCAATGCTTCATTGCCCGATGACCTGATAACCTCATATAAATCTGCCATAATCCTGCCTACGCTGCTGCCACGGACTACGGTATTTACCTGCAAAATTTTCATATACGCACACTCTTTTTTTTGATATACTGTAATGAGCAAAGGCCCTTTTCCCACGGAACATGCACATGTGCCGCCGCCCGCGCAATCAACAGGAAAGAAGGACATATTTATGTTAATAATACAACCTATCGGAGGTTTATGCAATAGAATGAGGGCTATTAATTCCGCCCGGGTGCTTGCCGGAAAACGCCACGAAAAGCTGGTGGTAATCTGGTTTGTAAATCCGGAACTGGGATGCCCTTTTGAGAAGATTTTTGAACCTACGGACGACTTTAAGGTTATCAATATTCATTCCAAATGGAATGTCAAAAAGCTGTGGTATCAGATAACGGCCATTCTCTTTGGCAGTTTTATCGGCAATGAAGATATCCGGTTCCATAGGACGGATGATGGTCTGGATGAGGATTTTGTGGCTTCTTCGCTGGGAGCTTATGTTTATATTGCCACGGAGGAACATTTTTATCCCTGCCATGACTATTCCGTTTTTGTTCCGGAGAAGCAGGTAAAGGATAAAATAGATGGAAAAAGGCAGGAGCTTGGTGAACATGCCGTAGGTGTTCATATACGGCGGACGGATAATATGCCTTCTATCGGTAAGAGTTCTACTTTGAGTTTTATTGAGTCCATGCAGAAGGAGCTGGAAGAGAATCCGGATACGGTGTTTTATCTGGCAACGGATGATTTTTCTGAGGAGGAGGTCTTAAGGGAGAGGTTTCCAGGTAAGATTGTTTCCTATCAGGAGAGGAATTTGTCAAGGGATAGTGTTGAGGGGATTCAGGACGCTATGGTGGATTTGTATTGTCTGGCTTCTACCAGGAAGATTATCGGAAGTTTCTTTTCGTCGTTTACGGATATTGCGGCGGATATGCAGGGGATTCCGAAGGTGATTGCGGGGACTTGAATGTGAAGAAAAGGCGATGTTTGGGGTAAAGACGTCTGGGAAAGTTTTGGAAAACTATTGACAAAGCAGTAATAAGTTACTATAGTTTGAGTATGGTAACTAGTTGCTATTTGGATTGGAGGACAATAGATAAAAATGAATGAGATTTTTGAAGAATATGGCTGCGATACCGAACACAGGGTACAAGCGATATTTGCGAGCATTTTTGTTTTGCAAAATCGTATGCAGACAGCTGGCGAAAAACTACAAACACAAATAACTATGAAACAATGGCTATTACTTACAATGACGGCTTACTGCCCTGAACCTCATACATTGACAAATGTCGGGAACCTTATGGGCTGTTCAAGACAGAACGTTAAAAAGCTGGCTTTATCCTTGGAAAAGAAAGGATTTGTACGTCTGTCATCAGGCGGTAATAATTCTGTCTGCATTGAATTGGCAGACAAAGTGAATGAATATATAAGTGAAATTGGTGAGCGGCATTTACAGTCTTTGAAGTTATTATTTGCAGATTTTAACGAGGACGAAATTGAACAGTTATTCCGTCTTTATGCTAAATTATATGCAGGTATGGAACGGATAGAAAAATATGCAGAGGAATTGAGCTGATGAAGAAAGCGAGGAAAAGAAAAATATTTATTGCAATAGGTATACTGCTTGTTTTTGTTGGTGTATTGATGATATGGTTTAACATTTCATATTCGCCCCTCAAGAAACAGTTTCAAAATGATATAGCTGCTCTTCTGACTGAGAATCAGTTATCGGTTGATAATGAGGTATTTGCAGAAAAGGATTTTTCACATTTGCCGACTGCCATTCAAAGGTACATTGAAAATTGTGGCTATATTGGAACACCGAAAATGTTGTATCTCAAAATGGAATACCATAATGTTGATTTTTTACAAGGAAAAAATGGTCCTGCTCTGACAATCGACTATACACAATACAATTTTGTAAATGAGCCTTGCCGAATGGCACTCATTGACAGCAGTATGTTTGGCATTCCTTTTGAAGGTTATGACTATTATCAAAATGGTACTGGCGGCATGAAAGGTGTGATTGCAAAAGCTATTACACTTTTCGAGCAAACAGGGGCAGATATGGATAAGGCTTGTTTGGTTACTTTTCTCGCGGAAAGTCTGTTTGCCCCCACTATTCTATTGCAGGATTATATTACCTTTGAGGAAATAAATGATTTTGAAGTGCAGGCATCAATCACTTATGGAGGGCAAACGGCAAGCGGCATATTTACTTTTAACGAGAAATATGAAATGATTTCATTTACTACAACCGATAGGGCTGTTGCAGGAATAGACGGTAGCATGGAATATATACCGTGGTCTGCTCTTTGTGGCGATTATCAGATTTCCCTCAATGGTATAAAATACCCCACAAAATTTCAAGCTGTTTGGAATTATCCCGATGGAGATTTTGTTTACTTTAATGGTGTTATCAGTGAGATATCTTATGGGCATAAACAATAGAACAACAAGCTTCCTTGGCTAGGGTTTTTATGGCGCAGTTTCTACAACCACCGCTAGATAGCGTTCCCTGCTGCCTAGGAGCTGCGTCTGCACCTCAGCATTTTCTAACTCAGGCAGCATCTGGGTTTCAAAGTATTCGGTGGTGGTAAATAAAATATATGTTCTGCTGTCAGATTTATTTTCTTGCAAATCTTTAAGGAGGGCTTCCAATCCTCCTTGTACACAAAGGTAGTCTCCATATGCTTCCGCCAGAAATACGTCTTGCTGGGCCCATGTGTCGGAATAGGGGGTCTCGGGTGAATCGGTTTCTAAAATTACGTATGCCTGCGCGCCTCTCAAGGTGTCTTCTTTGGCAGTTTCCTGTATTAATAGCTGGAAATCGTTGGTCTGTGCACCGTTAATGCCATAGTTGCGGAAGGTTCCTGCTAAAATGAGGGAATAGATTCCTGCTGTTCCAAGGGCTATGAGCCAGACGGTCTTTTTTAATAGGGAGGGCAGGTTTTTATGACCGGCAATTCTGCCGAGGATAACTGCTACTCCAATTAGTAACGCTGTGACTGTGGGGTATTGATACCATAAAAGCTTTGTGGATACTGCTGAAAAGGCAAGGGCCGGTATCAGAATCCAGAGGGCAAAGCCTATGGTGTCTCTGTGAAGGACTGTTTTTTTGCAGGCGGTAAAGAAACTACACCTTTCTGTCTTTTTCTCATAGAGGACAAAGAAAACCCCTGCCACTATAATTGCACATAAGGCTATGGCATAAATCTGCAGGCTACCACTCATTTTTCCCAGGTAGTAGGAAAAGTAATAAGCGAATCCTGCTTCGTTGCTTCCGAAGCCGGTTTTGGAACGTCCCAATACGTCGGTGTACCACATTTCTTCCAAAAATGCTGTACGGTCCGTCAGATAACGGAGTCCTGCCCAGATTCCCACAGGGACTGCGGCGGAGGCAATAAATTTCGCCCATACGACCGGTTTCATTTTTTTCAGTTCACCTGTTAAGAGCAGGTAGAGACCTCCGATTACCACAATTACGCCGGAATGGAAGCTTTTGGTCAGGAAGGCAAGGGAAAACAGAAAACCACAGCCGTATAGATATTTTTGATTATCGCCGATTTGCAGCATGCAGAGCATGGCAAGGGTAAAGATCAGCACGTACAGGCTGTCTGCATCTCCTGCGCGGACCATATGCGCCAGAAAAGGCGTTGTATTGGCGGCAAGGAACGCCAGGCAAAACAACGCGGAAGGCCTTCCGTACCGTTTTCTGACAAAGGCTGCGGTAACTGCTGCCAGAACCAGATAACACAATACCGAAGGAAAACGCATGGCAAAAACCGTTTTTCCGAATATCAGCATACTAATCATGATGCTCCACATGGAAAGAGGGGGTTTCAGATTGTAATAGTCCGTTTCGTATAAATAAGTGCTCCGTATCAGGCTGCCTTCTTTTAACATTTCATAGGCATTGACCCCGTGTCTGGATTCATCCCAGGGGTCCACATATTTCACATCCAGCTTATAAAAGCACAAAAAGGCAAGCCATACAAAAAGGCATAAAAAGGCAAGCTGGTAAAGGCGTTCCTTTTTGTCCCTGTCTACGGCCGTTAAAATCCTGTAAAGGGGTGCGGATAAGAGAAAAATCCAATAACCTGCACGTTTGGAAAAGGAGAGATTGGCATTTTTATCCTGTACCTCTTCTTTCACATATGCCTTCAGGCGTTTTTGCTGCTGTTTTTCTGCCGGCAGTTCTTCTTTTAAGGGATAATAATAATGGATGGCTCCGTCGGCCCTGGCTCTTCTGGCATAAGCCGTCTGTAGCTCCTCGCCTTTTTCCTCAAAATATTGGATTCTGTCATCCAGAGCGTCCATCCAGTCCAGACGCTTCAGGTAAAAACGGCTGCGGGTAATGCTTTCCGGCGCACTGAAATATCCGTACAGGGGTCTGTGCATATAAACGCCTTTGGAAGCCCTGTCATAAATACGGTAAGTAGTCGCTTCATCCTCATGGATTTTTCCTTTGGGAAAACGGATTCCCTCCCAAAGAGAAGCTTTATAAAGCTTATTCCATGCCACAATAAAGTAAGTGGCATCCCTGTGGTTGGCATCGTACAGATTGGACAAAAGCTCTGTCCTGTCGCAGACCTCAATCTCATGATTCCCGCTTTCTTCCCAGATGCTGCCGTCAAACTCCGTAGAAGATGTGACCCTGTAGGAGCACATGGAGACATCCGCATCATGCTTCTCAAGCTCCAGAAGAAGGGTTTCCACAAAGTCCTCCGCTATATAATCATCGCTGTCCACAAAAGCAATATAGTCCCCTGTGGCAACGTCAAGTCCTGCGTTTCTCGCATCCGACAGTCCGCCGTTTGCTTTGTGGATTACCTTTATTCGATTGTCTTTCCTGGCATAATCGTCGCATATTTTACCGCAGTTATCCGGGGAACCGTCATCCACCAGTATAATTTCCAGTCTGGAATAGGTCTGGCCGATAATGGAATCCACCGCACGCTTCAAATATGGCTCCACATTATAAATGGGTACGATTACCGAAACACATTTCTCCATATTTTATCCTCGCATTTTCAGAAGCTGGGCAATAAAACCTCTTACATGTACAAGAAAATAAACCATTCCCGTACAGCCTCTTTTGTAAAACATAAAAATCAAACGGTAGTCAGGCAGCGCAAGCTCCGGTTTCTTTCCCGGTTCTCCCAGCTTTTCCAGCGCCTCTTCATAAAGGCGGATTGCCTGCATTTTTTCTTTCCTGCCCATTTCCTTATCAAAGGCAAGGCTCTCCAGGTCGTCCAGAAATTCCACAACCACCTTGGTGGCCGGGGCATTGCCGCAGTCAATCCCCGTTTTCTCAAAAAACGCCTTGGAAGCTTCATAGAGACGGAATGCAATGGGAATCTTGTCCATTCTCTTTTTGGTGGAAAGAGTCGTCCCCCGGTCATCCTGTATATAATTGCAGACAGGACTGTCAATTACCGCAATCCGTCCCGCTCCTTCCATATATGCCTGGTTAAATAAAAGGTCCTCCCCCAGATTTAAATCCGTGGGGAAAAAGCTTTGAATCATCTCTTTTTTATAGAGCTTGTTCCAGGGCATATTGAAAAATCCATTAACGTAAAGGTTTTTCAGGTCAGCCTGTTCCTCTTTCTTTAAACGCTTCATCTCGTAAGAACCGGCTTTGGGAACTTTCAAGATATCCCTGCCAAAATACAGATGATGGAATCCCCCGATAACCAAATCTGCATCCTCTTCTTTCATGGCCGCAAGCATTTTCTCATTGGAGTCCTCATCCACAAAATCGTCGCTGTCCACAAAACGGATATATTCTCCTTTTGCTTCCTTTATCCCTTTGTTCCTCGCCTTGGATACTCCCTGGTTTTCCTGATTGATGACACGGATTCTTTGGTCCTTCTTTGCCAGTTCTTCCGCAAGAAGTCCGGAACCGTCCGGCGGTCCGTCCACAACCAGCAGGATTTCCATATCCTCATAGGTCTGACGGCACAGGCTCATCACACACTTTTCAAGGGTTTTTTCACTTTTATACACGGGTACAATGACACTGATCATCTTTTCCTACCACTTTTCCTTTTACAGGCACCCACTGCCCTGTCTATACGTTCATTTTTAAAATTACCAGAACCAGGATCATATAGAGGTTCACGCCCCACAAAATTCCCCACAGGACTCTCTCATACAATCCGACGGATCCCTGTAATCTGTTCTTTGCCAAAATAATTCCTTTTTCTTTTCCCTCTCCTGCTCCGAAAAAGCAGCTTAAGAAAGGTAAAAACAAAGGTATAAAATATCTTCCCTGAACTCCCATGATGTGGCTGTTCCCTACGGATGTAAAGGAAATATACATGGAAGTAAAAACGATAGCCGCAACGCCGAAATTCATCAGATGGCTCAGTCCGCCTATAGCTTTTCCGACTTTCTCCTTTATGCCTGCAAAAAGAGCTGCAAAAATACCTGCCAGAATCAACAGCCAGTTTACCCAGAAAGGCGCTGTTCCCAGATAAGCATAGCCTGCATAGGGTACTCTTCCCAAGGTATATCCGAAAAGCATGCCAAACATTTCTTGTAACAGCGTTTTTGTATAAGCCAGGGGATTATGGATAATATATTCAATCTGTCCCATGGTGCTGGTGCCTACGCTCCGCTTATCTCCCGAAAACGCCACATTGCTTACCAGCTGGTAGTCTCCACCCGCTACAGGCGTGGGGAAGAATATATTATAAAGCATCAGGCCCGCAACAACAGTAACCGACACCTTAAAGAGCGCCGCCATCCATTTGTTATGAAACTTTTTGGAGGGCAGGAATAAAAGCATCAACGCCATCACGATATAAACCGGCTTTGACAGACATCCCACCACGAAGGAAAGTAACATCAACAAGGCATTTCCCGGTTTGATTTTTTCATCCGGCGTCAATATCTCGTTTAATAAAAGTACATATCCAAGAAGCAGGCACGAGGTTACCAACGCATCATAGGAAAGGGCCGATGCAATAAACAGATTGTTGGGAAGCAGACCAATGCCTGCCACCACCATTTCATAGCCCTTTGCCTTCTTAACCGCCCAAAATACAATAAAGATATAGCACAGCAGGTTGCCAAGCTTGGCCAATGCCACCATATCCGCAAAATCCAGATGCAGCATCCTTCCCAGATAAAAGCCCGCCGCCATGGGATAATACACCCTTGTCTCAGCTCTGGGGAAACGGCTCTGGTGTCCGATATCCGGCGCAATATAACCGGGATCATTCATCAGGTTTTCATAGGCTTCTACCAGCTCCCGTTCCTCAGGATTATTAAAGTACGGCAGTGTGTTTCCTACCATCTGCATTGCCGCTTCCGTCGTCTCTATAGTAGAACCGAAAGATAATTTGTACGCACTTTTTGCATGGACATGCTCATCATAGCTTACCTGATTGGTGCCCACTCCCAAAATAATCAGACTGCCCAGAAACAGCGCAGAAAGGGCAAAAAACCACTGGGGTCTCTCCTTCATCCGTCCCCACAGACCTTTTCCTGCCGCCAGAATCAGATAAAGAGTCAGAAAGAGCACTGCAAAAAATCCTATACGCACAGGATTCAGGGAAACGTCATTGGAAATAGTAATCTTTAATTCCGGTATATCCGGTTCATCCACGGTTAAAAGAACAATCTCCAAGGCATTTCCGGTTTTATCCACATTGGCGATTCCCGCATCCAGCTTAGGATTTATACTGCAATACACAACTTCTCCCGTATGGAATTCTTTTCCATGGACTTCCACTGTATAGCCTGCATTTTCTTCTACAGGAATCTCTAATTTCAGCTTCTTTATATAGTAGGTGTCCGGAAGTTCCATCTGGATGTTGGTTTCTTTTACTTTTTGATAGATAACGCCGTCAGCTTCTACTAAGGATTCATCCAGTTCCCTTACATATTCCTCGCCGTTGTATTCCGCCAACAGCCTTTTGTTTTCTTCATTTACTTCGATGGCATTCTGTTCCTCTGCGGAAAGAGGCGCCAGGGAATCGGAAATCTGTACTGCTATCCTGTCGTTTTTATCAATTGCTTCAAAAGTAACGGCTTCATAAGAATGAAAAAGCCCCGTCCTGTTAAATATCAGAATCTCCGAAAGGACTGAAAGGAAAAGAACCGCCAGAAGCACAATCCCATACTTGATAAAGCATTTTTTTATGTCTTTTTTCTTTTCAGGCTGCATCTTTTTCTTCCTCCCTTCTAATTATTCGGGGATAGCAGACCGTTGCCGATGCTGCCAGGAATACAAAGGTAAGCACTCTGCAGTCATAAAGAAGGGGATAGGTATTATGGGAATAGATATAATAATGCTTAATCATTTCCGGCTTTCTTTCCCCTTTCAGGTCATCCTCCGCCAGAACTCCGCTCCTGTAAGAAGCCGCATGCTCCACTTCACTGTGATTTGCAAAAAGTGCCGGCATAACTCCCTCTGTATTGTCGTTTACCCTGCAGGTAAAGGTAATATAAAGTTTACCCTTGCAAAGCCCCTCTTCATCAAAAGGCAGATAGGGATACTGTCCGTCAAGGCATGTCCCCAGATCATAGCTCTTTTCCAGGATCAGGGACAATTCCCCGCTTTGAATCTGAGAAGGCAGTTCCTCCGTCAAAGAAACCCCTTCCGGAAGCTCATAGACCCGGTAGACCAGTTCCATCCCCGTCAGGGCCGCTCCCCTTTTGGAAACCCCGATTTGAAAGCCCTTAAGGGCACGTCCGTCCGTCTCCATAGCATAGCCGATTTCATCCTCTGCACCTGTCATTTCCCACAGAAACTCTTCGTCGCCTTCCTCTTCCTTCATATTGACTTCATAAGTATCCAAAACTTCATTGGGAAACAAATAACTGCCAATAAACCCTGCTAAGCATAGCAGGGTACCTATTGGCAGCAACAAATATGCATATTTACATATTATTTTTTTGAAATCAGCTAGCATAAACTATTTTTCTCCCAGTCCCAGCCTGTTTACCGCAGAAAAGATAGCGCGCACACTGGCCCTTGTAATATTGCTGGACACACCCACGCCATAGGTGACTCTGCCATCATCCGCATCTAACAGATGGATATAGGCAGCCGCCTGGGAATTGGAACCGCTCTGCAGCGCATGCTCCTCATAATCAAGAACCTTTACCCTGACGCCCAGCATCTCCTGCAGTCCTCTCTGAACCGCATCAATCGGACCGTTGCCCACAGCTTCAAAGAGTTTCTTTTCTCCGTGGTCTGTATAAGTAACCGTAACCTTCGTGTCAAACTCAGACTGAATCATATCGCTCAGGTCATCCACACGAAGCTGACGGAAATGAATAGGCTCTTTCTGGTTTAAATACTCCTCCCGGAATTTCTCCATAATCTGTTCCGGAGATACCTCTCCCTGTTTCTCGGAAATGCCCTGGATAACATTTGCAAATTCCTTATGCATTCCCTTGGGAAGCTTAAATCCGAAATAAGTATCCATGACAAATGCCACGCCGCCCTTGCCGGACTGTGAATTAATGCGGACAATCGGCTCATATTCCCTTCCGATATCAGACGGGTCAATGGGCAGATAAGGAACCTGCCAATGCTCGCTCCCCCGCTCCTTCATGGCTGCAACACCCTTATTGATGGCGTCCTGATGGGAGCCGGAAAAGGCTGTGAACACCAGCTTCCCTGCATAGGGATGTCTGGGATGGATGGGAATCTTACAGCATCTTTCATAGATTTCTATAATGTCATTTATATGCTCAATATTCAGCTTAGGGTCAATACCCTGGGAAAACATATTGTAGGCAATGTTTAACACATCCACATTACCGGTTCTTTCCCCGTTTCCGAAAAGCGTACCTTCCACACGGTCCGCGCCTGCCAGAAGAGCCAGCTCGGCACTGGCAACGCCGCAGCCTCTGTCATTATGAGGATGTACGGATAATATAATAGAATCCCTGTTTTCAAAGTGTTTATTCATCCATTCAATCTGGTCTGCATAGACATTGGGCGTATTCATCTCAACAGTAGAAGGCAGATTGATAATGATAGGGTTCTCCGGTGTAGGTCCCCACTCTTTCTGCACCGCATTGCATATTTCCAGGGCAAAATCCAGCTCCGTCCCTGTAAAGCTTTCCGGAGAATACTCCAGAATAATCTTTCCCGGGAATTTTGCTGCGCGCTCCTTAACCATCCGAGTGCCTTTTACCGCAATATCAATGATCTGCTCTCTGTTCATATGGAATACCACATCTCTCTGGAGCGTAGAGGTAGAATTATAAATATGGACAATTGCCTGTTTGCATCCTTCTATGGATTCAAAGGTTCTGTCAATAAGCTCTTCCCTGCACTGGGTAAGCACCTGTACGCATACATCATCCGGTATCATCCTCCTGTCAACCAGCTGACGCAGAAAATCAAATTCTATCTGGCTTGCCGCAGGAAATCCGATTTCAATTTCCTTAAATCCCAGCTGGATTAAAAACTGGAACATCTCAATTTTTTCTCCCACTACCATGGGGTCAATCAATGCCTGGTTGCCATCACGTAAATCCACACTACACCAAACCGGCGCTTTCTCAATTTCTTTATTCGGCCATTCCCTTTCCGGATAGTTAACTACCGGATTTTTTTGATAACGCTTATAATTCAACATTTTATTATCCTCTCCTCCTTATAAAAAACGACCCATCTGACAGATGGGCCGTAATGCACTATTTTTATTCACCAAGTCCGCTTTCAATTGCTGTAACCAAAGCATTCAGGGCTTCCTCTTCATCCTCGCCCTCACAAACGAACTCAATCTCGTCACCACATTTTACACAAGCTCCGAGAACACTTAGAACACTCTTTGCATTTGCCGTACTATCCCTAAACGAAAATGTTATTAATGATTTAAACTGCATCGCTTCCTTACATAGGATACCGGCAGGTCTTAGATGCAATCCCGTAGGATTCTTGATTACCACTTTTTGACTTACCATTTAAATCACCCTCCAATTATCTGTATCCATATCTACTATAACACTTTTCTCAATATTTCACAAGCCTTACAGCATGACATTCTGGATAAGCTCCGCCAGCTTTTTAGCCTCTATTTCAATCTGTTCCTGATCCTTTCCTTCAATCATGACACGGACCAAAGGTTCCGTTCCCGAAGGCCGGATCAATACCCGTCCTTCTCCCGCAAACTTTTCTGAAAGTTCTTCAATAGCTTCTGCGATTTCAGGATATTCCATATAGCTTTCCTTTTTATGATTGGGCACACGGGCATTTAC
>CAZZHJ010000013.1:0-19786 GCA_964653815.1 uncultured Lachnospiraceae bacterium | reverse complement strand
CATTAAACACTATTAATGAAGTGAATGAGAAAACAAGTGAGAATATAGAGGGTGAAGAAATTGCTGAATATGCTTTACAATTTGTTGGAAAGCCTTATGTATATGGTAAGAGTTCTTTAACAGAAGGGGCAGATAATTCAGGGTTTGTAAAAGCTGTTTATAATAGTTTTGGTATTGTACTGCCGCATTCTGCTGATGCAATTTGTAATATCGGAGAAAACATTCCATTGGCTAAAGTACAGCCAGGGGATATTGTGTGTTATTGGCATCATGTTGGAATATATGTTGGAGATGGAAAAGTTATTCATTCATCTACGCCTGCAACAGGTATAAAAATTTCAGATATGTATTACAGAGAACCTTTATGTGTGAGGAGAGTTATTGTTAACATAGATTGATGTTATTATATAAAAATGGATACATTTAAAAAGCTAGGGTACATGTGTTTAAAGAATATAAGTACTTATGGCTTTTTTTGATTTAAATGCTAAGGAGGTGGGACCCATGGGAAGAAAACTCAAAATCAGCTCAGCAAAAGCAATGAAAGAAATGTGGGAGGCTTACAAAGCAGATTGTGACAATCAGATGGTACTTACCCATGATTTCAGTTCCAAAAACAGTGAATTTGTTACTGCTGAACTTAAAAGGAGCATTACCTATACCATAGAAGGGTTTTGTGTATTTGCAGATATTTCACGAACTGCATTTTACAATAATTATGCCAACAATAAAAAATATGTTGACATCGTTACGCGTATGCAGGAGGAATGTGAAGTAGATGCCCGAAAGAAGTTTGAACTTGGCGTCATACCCTCTCAGCTTGCAGGGCTTTGGATGTCTAAACATGGGTACTCAACGAAAACGGAAACAAACCTTTCGGGAACATTAAATGCGGAGATAACCAAACTGGACAAGCTGATTGAGCAGTTGGATGGCGGCGAAGAACAGGAAAAGAGTGGTGGAGATGAACAGTCAAAACCTGATACTATCTGAAAAGTACAAAGCATTTATCAGATGCAATGCCAGCGTGGAATTTCTGGAAGGCACCACAGCAGCCGGCAAAACCACTGTAGGTCTGTTTAAGTTTATGCTGAAAGTGGCAAAGTCCCCTAAAAAGCTCCATATCGTTGCGGCAGATGATACAGGAACAGTAGAAAAGAATATTATCAATAAAGAATTGGGGATTATAGATGATTTTGGGATACTCGTTGAGTATAAGGGGAATGGAAGCAAGGACTATAAGATGCCCCACATCCTTTACCATACCAGCCAGGGGGATAAAATCATATTTGTGGTAGGATACGGCAATAAGAAGAAATGGCAGGATGCTCTGGGCGGTCAATATGGATGTTTGTATATTGATGAAATAAATACCGCAGATATAGACTTTGTAGAGGAAGCTGTGATGAGAAGTGATTATGTCATAGCTACATTAAATCCGGATGATCCTAACCTCAAGGTTTATTCTGAATATATCAATCATGCCAGGCCACTTCCTGAATGGAAACAGGAAACCCCTAAAGAAATACTAGAGGAATTAACAGAAGAGCCAAAGCCCGGATGGGTGCACTGGTTCTTTTCTTTTACCCATAATTTGGGACTGAAAAAAGAGAAACTTGAGAAGATAATTACCAATACTCCGAAAGGAACCAAGAGATGGAAAAACAAGATTGAAGGTTTGCGTGGAAAGGCCACAGGTCTGGTATTTCCAAACTTTGAAAGAAAAAAGCATGTGGTATCTAAAGAATGGCTTAAGCAGCAGATCAGGGCGGGGAAGATAAGGTTTAGAAAATTTACGGCCGGCCTTGACACATCTTATTCCAGCAGTTCTCCGGATACAATAGCAATTATATTTCAGGGAATAACCTTTGACAGGAAACTTATAACCATGGAGGAAAAGGTATATAGCAATGCGGATTTGGATATTCCGTTGGCGCCTTCTGACACAACCATAAAATTCATTCAGTTTCTTGATTATTGTAAAAAAGAATGGGGGTTTGCGAAGGATGTATTTGTTGACTGTGCGGATCAGGCAACTATAACGGAATTGAATAAATACAAAAGGCTGCATGGCTGCATTTACAATTTTTTTAATTCTTACAAGAAGATAGATATTATAGACAGAATCAACCTGCAGATTGGCTGGATACAGCAGGGAAGCTATCTGGTTGTTGAAACGTGTACAGAGCACATATCGGAAATGGAGCGGTATTCCTGGCAGGAAGATAAAGATGCTCCTGAGGATCGTAATGATCATACCATTAATGCTGGTCAGTATGCTTTTATACCTTATAGGCAGCTGATTGGTTTTGAGGAAGGGAATAAAGAATAATGAGGTGGACAAAAAAAGTGAGCGAAAAGATAAAAAGAGGTATCCGCACATGGTTAAATATCAATCCGTCAGGACCCTATAACATTCAGATTAATGAAGTGCTTGACTTTGAAGCGGAAGCCATTAAAAACAGGATATGGTATAGAGGGGATGGAAATGAATTGGAACAGCTCTACCAAAGCCTGACAGAATATGCTGATAAGTATAAGTTTTGGGCAAGCAAATGTACTCCTGGAATGGAAATGAGAAAAATACATACAGGGCTTCCGGGATTGATTGTCAGAACGCTTACCTCCATTGTGCTTGCGGATATGAACGATTTCGAATTTAAAGAGACAAAGAACAAAGAAAGATGGGAGAAAATTGAGAAAGACAACGGATTTCGCAAAAAGCTGGAAAAGTGTCTGAGGGAAGTTCTGGTTATCGGAGATGGAGCTTTTAAGATAACAATAGACACAAAGGTCAGTGAGTATCCAATTATTGAATGGTATCCCGGAGAAAGAATTGAACTTATCAGAGAGCATGACCGGATAAAGGAGATCATGTTCAAAACACCCTACGAAATAAGCAGCAACAAGTATATTCTTTGTGAGTATTATGGACATGGATATATTCGGAATGAACTGTATAAGGATGATGAAAAGGTAGATATAAAAATACTGGAAGGGGTGCCAGAAGCATGGAATTTTGAAGAGAATTTAATGCTGGCAGTTCCTTTAAGTATATTTGAAAATAATAAGTTTGAAGGGCGTGGTGGCTCCATATTTGCGGGAAAACTGGATAGCTTTGATGCGTTTGACGAAGCATGGAGCCAGTGGATGGATGCGCTAAGAGCGGGCAGGGCAAGAATTTATGTGCCGGAATCCTATATTCCAAGAAATCCTGAAACTGGAGAAATGCTACAGCCTAATCCTTTTGATAACCGTTTTATAGCAGGCGGCGACAATATGGAAGAAAATGGAAAAAACACTATAACCACGGAACAGCCGGATATTCCCCATGACAGCTACATGGCATCTTACACTACAGCCTTAGACATCTGCCTGCAGGGAATTATCAGCCCATCCACACTTGGTATAGATGTTAAGAAACTGGATAATGCTGAGGCGCAGCGGGAGAAAGAGAAAACAACTCTGTATACCAGAAATGCCATTATAGAAGCGCTTCAGGAAACCCTGCCGGAGTTAGTATCGGCCAGTATAAATGCTCTTCATACTTTGGCAAAGGAACCGGCGGAAACAATTGAAGTTGATATCCCATTTGGAGAATATGCTAATCCAAGCTTTGAAAGTCAGATAGAAACTGTCGGAAAAGGGAAAACACAGGGGATTATGTCAATAGAGGCCTGTGTGGAAGAACTCTATGGAGATTCTAAGGATGAAACATGGAAAAAAGGAGAGATTGCCCGCCTGAAAGAGGAACAAGGAATCTCAATGGTACAGGAACCGGAAGTAGCACAAGAAGGAGTGAACATTATTGAAAGTAAAAGTAATGAAGAGAACCTACAGTATGAGTCGGAAGGAATATCAGGGGCTTCTGAAAGTGGCCAGTGAGCAAGTGACTTTTGGTATTTATGCAGTTGAGAAAAAGGATTATGCAGAGTTAAGGTGTGACAAGTGCACCAGCAAAACCAAACTGAAGGAACTCACAAGGCATTTTAAGCAGCAGGGATTTAAAGTATATTCAAATGGAGCATAAGGATGGATGAATACGATATTGGAGAAGCCTTTGCAGCAATTGAAAATGAACTGATTAAGTCCATGATCCGAAACATGGAGAGACATCGTGCCGAGGAAACAGAAGAAGGAATTGAGTGGACCCAGTGGCAGGTGGAGCAGCTCAAGGCTTTGGAAAAATATAAGTTAGAAAATCAAAAAAGATATGCAAAGAAGTTTAGGAATATCAATGCAAAGATAGAAGACCTCATCAGGGCAGCCTATAGTACTGGAAACATGGAGCAGGAAATAGAAATACTGGAAGCCATCAAAAAAGGATTTAAGGGCTACAGGAGAAGTTCCTCCACTATGTCGGCAAAATTCTTCCGTTTAAATGAACGAAAACTAAATGTCCTGATTAAAGCCACTGTGGATGATATGAAGAAAGCAGAGACAGCAGTCTTGCGGCTGGCAAATGACAGATACCGCAAGGCTGTTTTTAATGCCCAGGTCTATGCCAATACAGGGGCGGGAACTTATGAAAAAGCAGTGGATATGGCAACTAAGGATTTAAGGGCAGCAGGGCTTAATTGTGTAGAATATGCCAATGGGGCACGCCACACTTTATCCGATTATGCGGATATGGCTATCCGTACAGCCTCAAAGAGGGCATACCTGCAAGGAGAAGGAGAGAAAAGACAGGAATGGGGAATTTCCACAGTCATTATGAATAAACGAGGGAACCCGTGCCCGAAATGTCTTCCATGGGTTGGCAAGATATTGATAGACGATGTATGGAGTGGAGGTTCTTCAAAAGATGGTCCATACCCATTGATGAGCACAGCAATAGCGGCAGGGCTTTATCATCCCAGGTGCAAGGATGCTCATACCACATACTTTGAAGGAATTAGTACTACGCCGGATGATCAGTTTACAAGGAAAGAGATTCAGGATGTAGAAGAAGAGAATCACAAAGAAGCGAAACGGCAATATGCAGACAGACAGGTAGAAAAGTTTGACCGGATGGCCAAGTACTCACTGGATGAAGAGAACAGAAGACAATATGCTTTGCGGTCACATGACTGGAATCATGAAGCTGCACAACGTTTTGAAGATTATGAAGAACTGGAAAAATATTTAAAAGAGAAGTATAATGGTATCATAGATGCAGATGTAAAGACGCTGGATATAAAACAAGTAAGCCAGACACTTACAGAATTTGAAAGCGTAATGAATGACTTTCCTAAAGCAAGGGAGTTTTTCGGTGGGATTAATACATACGAGAAAGGAAAAGCAGCATTTGCACCTAATGGAGAGTTGATACTAAATCCTCAGATATACAGGTCTATGAATAAAAAGTTGATAGGGACTGGATATCATGAAGCAGGGCATTTGATAGAACTTGCGCTGATAAAAATTGAAAACTCCGATTTACCAATGGATGATATTTATGCATTGTATGAAAAAGGTAGTTACGCAAGAGATATTGTATTAAGTGCTTACCGGAGAATAGGAACCAAAAGAACAATCGATGAGTTAAAGGAAGAGATTTCCAAATATGCCTTAAAGAATCATTCAGAAACGATTGCCGAGGCAATCACAGATTACTATATGAATGGTTATAAGGCCTCAATCCTATCAAGGCAGATAGTGAAGGTGTTGGAAGGGAAACTGGAATGACAGAATTTGAAAATGCAGAATTTTGGAATTATATCATAACTGATAAAGAAGGAACTATGACAGGAGTACGTGACGATATGCCGGAGCGTGCAAGAGCAGACTATGAGGCTTTTCTTGAAGAGCAAGAAGATGCTAGAAGGCACCATATGAAGATTTGAGGTTGCCACAGGTTTTGCCTGTGGTATTTTTATACCCAAAAATAAAAGTTGCACCGGTGCAACAAACAGGGAGGTGGTAAATTGAAAGTAAGGGTAAAACATGATTTCCGGGACAAGGAGAAGGGGTTGGAATTGAGAAAGCAGAACAGTACTCTGGTCCTGAAAGATGACCGGGCGAAAATGCTTATTTCACTTGGACTTGTGGAGGAAATCAAGTCAGAGAAAGAAAACAGTAAAGAGGCAGCCGAATAGGCTGTTATTTTTATGCTCCAAACACGAGATGAGGGTAAAGGATGCGTGGGCGGCGACACCGATGACAATGGATTCTATAGGGAGACACCCTTTAAATGGAGGAAAGCTATGAAGAGAAGAAAAATGAGATGCAAATTACCCATGAACCTGCAGTTTTTTGCGGATGACCAGTCAGGAGCCGGAGGAAGCGGGACACAGACGGAAACGGCTAGAAACCAGACTGATCAGAATGCGTCTGGCCAGAATGCTTCAGGGCAGCAGTTCCAGGCAATCGATTATGAAAAAATTCAGCAGATGCTTAACGGGACTCTGGCGGCAAAAGAAGATACGGCATTAAAAGCTTACTTTAAACAGCAGGGGCTTAGTCAGGAAGAGGCAGAGCAGGCAATGGCGGCTTTCAAGGCAGAAAAGGCAAGGAATCAGCCGGATGTGGGAGAAATCCGGAGACAGGCGGAAGAGGCACAGGCAGCAGCGCAGAAAGCCGCTATTGAGAATGCAGCAATTCTGGAAGCAGCTGGCATGGGAATTGAATCCCGAATCATTCCCTATATACTGAGACTGGCAGATTTAAGCCAGGCGGCAGGAGAGGATGGAAAAATCAACAATGAAACAATTAAGAATGCTTTAAACAAGGTGCTGGAAGATGTTCCGCAGTTAAAACCGCAGACATCAAAAAGCAATGGATTTGTACAGGTAGGCGCATCCGGCGGTCAGGGGAATAACCAGGGTAGCGAAGATGAGCTGAAAAAGGCATTCGGACTTTCTTAACAAAAAGGAGGATTAAGAAATGGCAGTATATGATTACGCAGAAAGCTTTACAAGCCTTCTGCAGCAGAAATACGCAAAGGAATTATGCTCTGACGATTTGGCACAGAGCAACCAGCAGGTAAAATTTTTAAATGCACAGACAATTAAATTACCGAGGATTTCAATTTCCGGTTACAAGGACCATACAAGAACGGCGGGCTTTAACGCTGGCTCTCTTGCCAATGAATGGGAGCCCAAAAAGCTGGAACATGACAGGGATATTGAGTTCTTTGTAGATCCCATGGATATTGATGAGACAAACCTTACTTTATCGGTTGCCAATATTCAGAATGCTTTTGAGACAGAGCAGGCAATTCCGGAAAAGGATTCCTACCGCTTTTCTAAATTGCATGCGGAGTTAACAGCCTATGAAGGAAGGATTGATACAACGGTTGTTACAGCGGCAATATTCTTAGATGCGTTTGATACTGAAATGGCCATCATGGACGAGGCATCTGTGCCTGAAGAGGGAAGGATTCTGTATGTAACGCCGGCTATGAATAAGATTGTGAAAGAAGCGGAAGGACTTCAGAGAGTTCTGACAGTCAATACACCCTCTACTATCAACCGTAAGGTGCATAGCCTGGATGATGTGAAGATCAAAATGGTTCCCTCTGCAAGAATGAAAACAAAATACGATTTCACAGATGGATGTGTAGCGGCAAAGGATGCGAAACAGATCAACTGGATTCTGATTCATCCTTCCTGTGTGGTTGCCCGGGATAAATACAGCTATATCAAATTATTTACACCGGGGACGGATTCCAGAACAGCAGACGGTTATTTGTATCAGAACCGCTGTTATGGAGATTTATTCTTGCTGGAAAGAAAAGTAGAAGGTTGTTCAATGAATATTCAGGCGGATACAACAACGCTCGATAAAAACTCCGGTTCTGAATCAGATCAGGGCAATACGGTAGAATAGGAGGCGCAATATGAGAGCAGTTAAGGGAAACAAGCAATATACCATTAATGAATCGCAGAAAAAGTTCTATCAGGATAGCGGCTTCGATATTTATGACGATGAAGGCAAATTGATTTCTTATGGCAGGAACAAAAAAGTTTCTTACGAAGAATATGCCGCATTAAAGGAAGAACTGGAAAAACTGAAGGAGAGCGAAGAACCTAAACCGACAGATGCAGATGTGTTTGAAATCCTGAAGGATTATGCTTCTGAACACGGCATTAATTTAGGAAATGCATCTTCCGTTTCCGGCGCCGTAAAAAAGATTAAGGACTGGAAAAAGAAAAATGCACAGAGCAATCCCCCGGAAGCAGGTGGCTGATATGGGATATAAACCCTATGCAGATGCTGATTTTTACCGTGAGGTCTATAAAGGGACGATAATTCCAGAAGACGAGATTGAAAGAAGGCTTTACAAGGCCAGCAGGCATATTGATGCTCTGACTTACAACAGAATTGTGAGTCGGGGCATTTCTGGTCTGACGGAATTTCAGGCTGATATCATCCGTGAAGTCTGTTGTGAGCAGGCAGATTTTGAATATGAGAATCATGACTTAATAGAAACAGTGCTTTCGGGATACAGTTTAAACGGTGCATCCGTCCAATTTGAAAACAGTTGGAATGTTATGACTGATAAAGGGATTGCAATGAAGCGTGAAACTTATTCTATGCTGAAGCAGACAGGGCTTTGTAGTAGATTGGCGGTGGTACGATGAAATATCCATGTCTTGTTCCACAAAGGCTGTGTAAGACCGACATCCATGTAATATTAGAGCAGGAAGGTCTAGACACCTATGGGGAGCCATTGAAGGCCTTTGAAATGGATTTAAAATGTAATTTTCAGGATAAGGCGAAAACCATTCTGACAGCCGAAAAGAAGCTGGTACAGATTACCGGTACTGCAATGTTCCCTGGAGATATTGCGCCTCAGCTTCCTGCAATCAGTGGAGGCTTTGTGGTAGTATTTGGTGCAAGGCGGAGGATAGAACAGGGAATGAAAGCACGGAATCCTGATGGAACTGTAAATTACTGCCAGTTGGAGGTGGTATGATGAAGGTTAATTCCACAGTGAAAATGAATATGGGTGCAATAAGAAAACTTACCAAGGCATCCATAACAGCATTGGAGCAGACGGCGGAAGATTTGCATACAGAAATAGTTCAGGCGCAGGTAATGCCAAGGGATACAGGTACGTTGCAAAACGAAAGCACCTTTGTTGATTACCGTAAAAGTAACTCTGGAACAGCCAGCCTTGTGTCGACCACACCCTATGCCAGAAGATTGTATTATCATCCCGAATATCATTTTGACAAGGGAGAAAATCCTAATGCAAAGGGAAGGTGGTATGAGGATTGGCTGCCTAAAGGGAAAGAAGAGGACTTTTGTGAAGAAACATTTGCAAAACTTTATAAGAGATTGGCGGGATTGTAGATGAAATTAAGAGATATAAGGGATTATGTAGCTACTCTTAACATTGCAGCGGATGAAAACTGTTACTGTGGAAAGATGGCGGACAAAGCGGATAAATCCATAGGAATATATCCCCTGAAGCAGAAACAGCCGGGCGGTATGCCTTTAGGAGGCATGGAGAACGGTTCTTATGGCATCAAGGCAATTTCCTTCCTGATTCACTGGAACAGGTCGCCTACAGAGGCAGAGGAAGCGGCAGCAGCCTTGCAGGAGGCAATAATATCCTGCAGAGAGCAACAGATTAATGGGCATACAATTAAATTTATCATTGTAGGATATGATGAGCCGATACCGGTGGATACGGATGAAAACGGTATATATGAATATGTAATTGAGTGCCTGGTTTATTATGAAAAGAAAGGCGGTTAAGCATGAGTGAAAATGCACCAAAAACAGGAGTATTTCCCGTTTACGAAAACCAGTTTAAGGTAGGGGCAGACAGTGAAAACGCTACCAGTATCGCAGATATGGAAACATTTTCTGTAACTTTTGATAATGGGGTGGAAGAATGGAAACCTTTTGACCATGAAGGATGGACAAGACGGCTTATGACAGCAAAATCTGTTACCATTTCCATTAATGGAAAACGTAATGTGGGAGATGCAGGAAATGATTATGTAGCAGGAAAAGCCTTTGTCAACGGGAGAGCAGCAGAAGGATGCCTGGTATGGAATTTCCCGGATGGAACAAGCGTGGAATTTGAAGGCTGTATATTTAATGTAACCAATATTGGGGCAGGAGATTCTACAAATGTAGGACCTTTAGAATTTGAAGTGCTTAGTAACGGAAAACCCAAAGTAATACCTGCAGTGTAGTAAAAAGGGCCGGGATACCATGCCCGGCCGACAATATGGAGGAAAAAATCATGGCAAAAAAAATTGACATTACAGACAAACTGAGTTTTGATACAAATCCCTCATTAGTCATCAAGGGAGAGGCCTTTGAGGTAAATGCTGATGCAAAGACAATGCTGGAGATCATGGGATTGTTTACCAATAAGAGCGAGGCAGAAGCTACGATTGAGGCTTACGAAAAAATGTTCAGTGAAAAAGACCGCAAGAAAATTGATAAGATGCGTCTGCCTTTTAAAGATTTCCAGATTATTATTGAAGAGGCAATGAACCTGATCCGTGGAGATGCGGATGAGGAGGGGGAAGAGTAGACCCGTACTATGATTTGACAGAGGATTTTGGCTTAGTTGTCGCTTCCTTTCAGGCGCAGTACGGGATAAGGCTGTCAGAAAAACTGGATACTATGAAATGGGATGAATTTCGTGATCTGCTGGTGGGGATTGGACCGGATACACCTTTAGGAAGAATGATAAGTATACGGGCAGAGGATGATAAAGATGTTTTGAAACATTTTACAAAACAGCAACACAGAATCAGGAATGAATGGCGCAGCAGACACAGAAAGATATCGAATGAAGATATGGGGCAGGTATTAGATCAGCTTAAAAATGCCTTTATATCCATGGCAGGAGGGATTGGAAATTGAAATAGCAAAAAGAGAAGAAAAAGAAAAAGTGAAATGCCCTTATTGCGGGCATAACGTGAATGCATTTAAGTCTAAAGATGCCAGTTGCAAAGGCATCTTTTTTAAATGCAAGAATAAGGAATGCAGCAGAGAATTTGAATTAAGATTATAAGACGTTGTGCCGATGTGCCTGTCTTTCCATAAAGGCAGGTGTATTGAATTGGCAAGAACAAAAGTGGGGGAAATCGGGCTTGACCTGGTTCTAAACAGCAATGACTTTAATAAGCAGATGTCAGGAATACAGCGGACAGCAAAAAATACGGCCGCAGCCTTGGCATCCATTTTTGCAGTAAAAAAGATTGTGGATTTTGGGGCAAAGTGTGTTGAGCTGGGTTCTGATTTGGCAGAAGTTCAGAATGTTGTAGATGTAGTTTTCCCCCATATGAGTGACCAGGTGGATGAATTTGCTAAAAGTGCCGCTGCTTCTTTCGGGCTTTCGGAGACCATGGCAAAGAAGTATACCGGTACTTTTGGCGCCATGTCCAAAGCATTTGGCTTTTCAGAGGAGGAGGCATATGACATGAGCAAGACCCTGACCGGTCTTGCGGGAGATGTGGCATCTTTCTATAACATTTCACAGGATGAAGCCTATACGAAGCTAAAATCGGTATTCACAGGAGAAACAGAAACCCTGAAGGATTTGGGTGTTGTAATGACCCAAAGCGCATTGGATGCTTATGCTTTGGCAAACGGGTACGGGAAAACCACACAGGCCATGTCTGAAGCTGAAAAAGTAGCTTTGCGCTACGCATTTGTTCAGGACAAGCTGGCTGCTGCTCAGGGAGACTTTGCAAGGACTTCTGACGGATGGGCAAACCAGGTCAGGATATTAAAGCTGAATGTAGAATCCATTATGGCAACTATAGGCCAGGGGCTTATTAATATCCTGACTCCTGTTATCAAAATAATAAACACGGTTTTAGGAAAGATAGCGACGTTGGCCAATGCCTTTAAATCTTTTACAGAATTGTTGACAGGGAACAAATCATCACCCGGTAAAGGCATACAGGAAACAACGGCAGCAGCCGAAGGGCTTGCATCAGCAGCAGACGGAATCAGTGCCGCTACAAACGGAGTGGGAAGTGCTGCTAAAAAAGCTGCTAAGGAAATGAAAGCCCTGATGGGATTTGATGAAATAAACCGGATGCCGGATAAAAGCGATACCTCCTCTGGCTCCGGAGATATTAGCGGTGGCAATGTAGATTTTGGAGAACTTGCAGAGCTTTCCGATGATGCGGATGCAGCAGAAAAGAAAATCAATCCGCTAATTGAACGGCTTAAGGAACTGGCAAGTCTTTTTAAGAGCGGTTTTAAGGCAGGCCTTGGCGATGATTTCCTGGCAAGCATTGAAAGAACTAAAGAACATATTAAGGGTATCAAGCAGAGTCTTATTGACATATTTACCGATCCTGAAGTGGTGGCTGCTGCAAATGGATGTGCTGATAAAATAGCATATGCATTGGGACAGATAGCCGGTTCCACAGTCAGTATCGGCCAGAGCCTTATAGAAAATCTTGTTGGCGGAATAGATAAGTATCTGGACCAAAACAAAGACTTTATTAAAAAGCGCCTGGTTGGAATATTTGATGCTACAGGAGAAATTTTCGAACTTGTCGGTAATTTTTCAGAAGCATTTGCTAATATTTTTGAAGTTTTCCGGGGAGATACAGCGAAACAGTGTGTAGCAGATTTTATTGGAATCTTTTTCAATAGTTTTATGGGATTGGGACAACTTTTTCTTGAATTAGGAAGAGATTGTCTGAACCTGCTGTTGCAGCCTATCATTGACAACAAGGATAAAATAAAGGACTCCATAGAGAACACACTAAAGCCAATCAGTTCAACGCTGTCCACATTAAACGAATCCGTTAAGGCCACATTTGAAAAGTTATTTGAGGTTTATGATGCAAAGATAAGACCAGCATTTGAGGGAATAGCGGACGGACTAAGTTCCATGCTGAGTACGGTACTGGACGTATACAACCAGTATATTGCGCCAGTAATGGATGCAATAGCGGCAAAATTCTCTGAAGTATGGAAATCCCATTTACAGCCAACGTTAAATAAAGCAGTAGAGTTTTTGGGAAAACTGGCTGATTTTATCAGTACAATATTCCAGACTGTAATTGTTCCTTTATTTAATTGGTTGGTAAATACATTAGGACCGGTCCTGGGACCCATTGTACAAACCCTTTATAACATTACAGTAAATGTTCTTAGTGGAATTATAGATGCTTTAGGCGGGGTATTTGATATTCTTGGTGGAATTCTTGATTTTTTAACCGGAGTATTTAAAGGAGACTGGAAGCAATGCTGGGAAGGAATTAAATCTATCTTCCAAGGGTTCTGTGAAATTGTAGGCGGATTATTTGATGCTCTATGGAATACCATTGTCGGAATTCTGACGGCAGCAGTTGATATCATCATAGGAATTGTAAAATTTCTCTGGGAGGGAATCAAGGGTATTTTTTCAACCGCAATAGAAGCCGTTAAATCTCTGATGCAGACGGGATGGGATTTCATCACAGGCGTAGTTTCTAATGCTGGAGAGAATATCAAAAACTTTGTTCTCAACACATGGGAAGCCATTAAGAATAATATCAGCATTATTATAGAGGGAATAAAAGTAGTTATTGAGACTGCATGGAACCTGATCAAAGCAGGGATACAAAAAGTGGTTGATAATATCAAGATGGTCGTTTCCACAGGATTTTCCTTTATAAAGAACGCTATTTCTACACCTTTAAACGGCGCTGTACAGATTGTAACTTCTCTTTTTGAAAAGATTACAAGTACCATAAGTTCAAAAATTAATACGGCTAAAAACGTGGTAAAGACAGGAATTGATGCAATAAAAGGATTCTTTAACTTCCAGTGGAAACTGCCGGAGTTGAAACTGCCTCATTTTGAAGCAACAGGAAAGTTTAGTTTGAATCCTTTATCAGTACCGAAATTTGATGTTAAGTGGTATGCAAAAGGCGGTATTATCAATACTCCGACACTGGCAATGATGGGCGAGAATGGAAAAAGGGAAGCTGTGGTTCCTTTAGAAAGGAACATGGAGTGGAGAGATGCTATAGCGGATAAAGTTATTGAAAAATTATCCGGAGGAATTTCCCAGGGTGGACAGGGATTTACACTGGAACAGCTGATGGAAGCCATGAGGGGCATAATATTTGAAGCAGCAAAAATCTTTGCTTCCATGATACCGCAGCCGCAGATACAGCAACAGGCAGATACAGGAGATATTATTATACCAATCTATATTGGACAGAGTAAAATTGATGAGATTATCATTTCTGCTGAACAAAGGCGCAATCTCAGAAGCGGAGGAAAATCATGACATTAGTAAAATTTGGAGATTTCACACCGGTAGCCCCTAGTACATATAAAGTGTCAGTGAGTGATATTGATGCAGCCGCATCCGGAAGACTGGAAAAAGGGCGGATGCAGAGAGACAGAGTCAGAGGAGGGGATGACCCGGTATATAAACTTACTTTGGGATGGGAAAAACTGACCGATGAACAAATGCGGTCAATAATGGAAGCTATCAAAGAGGAAATGACGCTGACGGGATTCTATTTTGCGGAATGGATAGAAAAGGAAATGTATGCAGGGGACAGGGAAATAGAACTTGAATCAGATTCAGATGAATGCAGATGGAAACTTAATGTAAATATGACAGGGGAATAGTTTTATGTATGAAGTATCTGAAGCTTATAAGGCAGCAATTGCCAAAAACACAAGACGGTATTATATCGAAGGGGAGCTTATAACCAAGAGCGGAAAGAGAATACCTGTTGATAATGACACTGTTTATGAAAACAGTTTGTATGTCACAAACCAATGTGTAAATGGAAGTGAATTTGAATGGGGTGCAGTCTTCGCAGCGGAAGCAGGTGTTCAGATAAAAACAGAGACAGACAGATATGAGATGTATGAGGCGGAGTTTAAATTCAGCTTTTTTCTTGAGGTTACTGCAGGAGAATATGAGGAAGTTCCTATGGGAATTTATACTGTTACAGAATGCAGCAAAAATGGAGAAATATTACATATTACCAGTCTTGATCACATGATATTGCTGGAAGAGGACTTAAGCGAAGATATTAACGGTTATCCCTATGAACTGCTTTTCTTTATTGCTGAAAGGTGCAATGTGGAATTGGCACAGGAGCGGGAAGACATAGAGCAAATGCCAAATGGAAACATATTAATGACAATGTATGCAAGCCGTATAGGGACTTACAGGGATGCAGTGTCATACATTGCACAGGTCTTATGCGGCTTTGCGGTTTTTGATCGGTTTGGAAAATTAAAGATATGCCAGTATGCAAGAGAGGTATGCTGGGAAATAAAGAGCAGAGAGCGTTATGAAATAGCCGTTTCTGATTTTAAGACTTTCTTCCGGGCGTTACAAGTGGGATTTATTGAAGATGG
This sequence comes from uncultured Lachnospiraceae bacterium, assembly GCA_964653815.1. Lineage (GTDB taxonomy): Bacteria > Bacillota > Clostridia > Lachnospirales > Lachnospiraceae > UBA2882. Next base: position 4,495 of record CAZZHJ010000013.1, on the reverse strand, counting down.
AAGTTATCATCAATATTTCAGGGAAAATGATGAGATGTCAGAAGGGCTTTTATATGATATGGGGAATATTCCCATTATACAAGGATTACGGACAACCAATGAAGAGGCGGTAGACTATATATGGGAGCGACTACAGGATATTTATTATACACCGTGTGAAACAGAAACCATAGGGAATCCGGCAATTGATCTTGGAGATTTAATCAGATTTATTGAAATTGGAAAACGGAATGAGGAGGTTACATCACTTATTACTTATTTTGACTGGAAATATCGGTCAAAATGTAAATTGAAAAGTGCAGGCGGTAATCCAAAGCTTGCATCCACAAAAGATGAGACGCAGAAACAGTTGATAAATATGGAGGCAAGTGTACAGGAAAAAGATGTGGTCACACATAACTATACAAACGTATCGGGCTATAAGATTTCTGATACAGAGAGAGAAATTGTGACTATCAATTACGCCGCAAACAAAGATGTATATCCTATTTTCATTGCTACTCTGCAAATAAACATGAGTGAGGATGGGTATTTTTGCATCAGATACGCAAAGGACCTGATAGAGATTGACAATAGCACAAACAGGACGTATCTGCACAAGGGAGATAATACCATAACAGTTATGCTTTATCTTTATGACAAACAGAACACAAGGCATATATTGAGTGTATTTGCACATGTGGAAGGAATTGAGGAAAACGCAGGGATAGCCCAGGCAAAAATTCTAGTTGGTGGAATCCGGGCTGTGTTATTTGCCCAGGGACTGGCAGGTGGAAACAGATGGGATGGAACAATTTCGTTTGAGGAAAGTATAGGAGAGCTTAACCTTCATTCTATCAGCTTTAATAAATTTACAGAAGATGTGAATGTGTGTGTGACCGCACCGGAAAGAGGAGATTTGCATGAGGCATTTAGTGAAATTTCACTAGGGATGATTGCGGTAGAGAAGGATTTCCAAGGAGGATTAATCTTTGAAAGTATTTACAAAAACGCAATTATCAATACATCGAAAAAAGTATCCTATATATTTGAGCGGGCATATGTGGAAGCAGAAGTTGACTTCCGCCTGAGGACATCTTACAGACATACAGGCAGTTATACAGGAAACATTGCAAGTGTGACAGTTGACAACACTGTTTTTGAAACGGTAACGGAGGTAAAAGCAGAATGACAGAGCAGTGGATGGCAGACGAAGCCTACATAATGGAAGGGACAGGAATCATATGCACAATCAGCGGCAGGAGTTACCAGAAGGTAAATGAAGGAAAGGCACTGGTAGCAGCTTTTTATCACAGCGGCGGTTTCACATGCCCCCTTTTGGTATCAACTGAGCCGAATGTTGTGACATACAGTGCCCTTGGACAGACTTTTGCTTACATAGGAACTTTGGAATATATGGGACTTACCTGGTATGTTTCTGATACGGAGTATGCCATGGGTGGAAATACTACCCCATCGGGATTTGCGAAAAAACTTTCCGGGAGCTATGCCGGTTCCTTGGCGGCAGGGCAGGCACTTTTAGAAACTGCATCAGTCACTGTGCCAGAGGAAAGCCTGTTTCTTTTCCGGGCAGACGGGATATTTTATGATAATGACTTGAATGTACTGGAAATAGAGGAAGTGACGGACGAAATCATGCAGAGGTATGGATGCAGAGAGATTACGGCTGATCTGACTGGATTCGAAAGTATTACCATTTATAAATATGACGAAAACGAGCAAAGAAGCGATCTTACAGTAACAGTTGAAGCAGTTCCACCGCCGCAGACGGTGTGGACGGGCGCCATAAACATATCAGACAGTTCCATAACAGGGATTGAAAGTGTGACGGTGGAATACAAAGGAACTCCGTTATTTGCACTGAGCTTTGACGGCGGAGGCAGCTGGAAAATGCATAATGGTACGGAATGGGTCATGCTCAGCGAGGGAAACAGTGGTATGCAGGCGGAAACGTTTATGGGGATTACCAGTGAACAATGGCAGGAGCAGATAAATAATACAGATACCATTTTTGTGCGCTTTACCATGGAAAGCATGGAAGATGCTGTAGAGAGCGTGCTGATAGATTTTACAAATTAAAAGGAGGCAGGATATGAAGTTACACGGACATACAACAATTGAACTTACGGATGTGAATTCCGGAAAAAAGAGGAAATATGAAGATGATAACATTGTGACCAATGCGCTGCAGCATCTGCTGGCGGGAGGCGGCGTATTCCAGTGGAATCCTTTGACCTATCTGTTTTCATCTACCGCAAATGGAAGTTTCACAAAGGAAATGCTGATTAATACACTTACAAGGGGATTAATGCTTTTTGATGGTACGATTGAGGAAAATGTGGAGACTGTAAAGCCGCCTGCAGGAGTGAATGTTGTGGGATGCGGTTCAGGGATTACGTACACGGGAAATAATACAATGGCAGGCAGTTATAACTACCAGGAGAGTGGGGAGACGGAAGATGGATGGAAACATGTATGGGATTTTTCCACAAACCAGGCAAACGGTTCCATAGCCTGTGCCTGCCTGACCACCCAGGCGGGAGGAAAGATTACGGAAGGCACTTGGCCGTATTCAGATGATTATAAACAGGGAAGTACGACAGATGCTGTAATAAATAAGGAAGACCGTGCTTTCAGGATTCCCTCTTATGGCTATTACTTAAAGGCGTTAAAGGATGAAAAATGGAATACTTCTTTGTGCCGCTTTTCCGTACTGCATGTGGACGGGAAAAGAAACCGGATACTCAGGGTTTCCGGGTATGAGGAGATTAACAGTTATTATTTTAACAGCGCATCCGGAAGTGATCATGCGGATTTCCAGCAGTCCATATTCTGCAAGAAATCAATGGACATTGATATATACCGTCTGCCATTTACCAGTATGTCCATATTTGATTTTAATACTAGTGAAAATGGTCATGAGAATATGCTGGAAGGTACGGTAACAGTAGAAATGCCACAGGGTCTTAAAGACATCATTACCCAGGCAAAGCTTGATACTCCAAAAAACTACTGGGCGGCTTTCCACTCCAATGATGAAGACTATATTTATATCACAATACACGTGCCGACAGCTACAGGGAGTTATACATACATAGACAAACAGGACAAACTGTATGTATGGAAAATCAGTGTAGAAGATTTTTCAAGTACCTACTTTGAGATTACAAACACAACAGGGGAAAGAATACGCTGTGATACTGGCTTTTTTGGTAATTATAAAAAGCCGGTTCTGGCCTATGAGAATTTCACATTTGTAATAGGGGAGTCTGGAAAGATGTATGTCATAAACAGCAGGGACAGTACAGATGTGTCACAGGTTTTATTTCCGAATGAAACAGCATTTGATATATCTGATACCTACTTCATGAATCCCTTGTATTTTGAATGTGGAAAACTGACTTTTGCCAAAGCTGCCGGGGAAAATGATAATGTATTCATATGCGATACAGTCACAAAAGAAGTGAGATATAAGAATACGGTCCTGAGTCTTTTATGTGATGGTTCTTATGGTGGGAGTGTAGTATCGGCCGGAAGGCTTCATGGGACGTATTTTATGATATCAAATGCCACAGACCGTTACCAAAATAGCGGATATCTTATGCTGGGGTGTGATCCGGAGCTTTTAGTAACAATTAATAACCTTTCGTCTCCAGTGACAAAAACAGCATCAGAAACCATGAAGGTAACATATACACTGACGAGAGCAGAGGGATTGGAGGGATAGAACGGCATAATATAAACCATTGATAAAAAAACTTTATCTATATTTTAAAGACATTTGTATCGTTGCGGCATTGCAACAGAAAGGAAGGAAAATATTATGAAAAACAATTCAAACATCTTTAATGTAGTTACAGCATCAATAGGGAGCTTCTTATCATCTGTCCTGGGGATATTGTATATACCGGTAGTACTTCTGGTGGTATGTAACCTCATCGATTATGCCACAGGGCTTATGGCGGCCAAGTACCGTGAAATTAAAATCAGTTCTTATAAGAGTATCCGGGGAATTTTCAAAAAGGTTGCCATGTGGATGCTGATAGTTGTCGGGGCAGTTGTGGACAAGCTTCTTATGTACACATCCACTACCCTTGGCTTTACATGGGGATTGACCTATATGATAGCTGCCTTTGTGGCAGTATGGCTGATTTGCAATGAGCTCATCAGCATACTGGAAAACCTGAAAGATACAGATGTGCCTATGCCGGTATTCCTGATGCCGATAGTGAAGAACATAGCACAGAAAACAGAGGATGCATTAACAATTGACGAAAGAAAAGATAAAGAGGAGGAACAGCAATGAGATTAGGAATCGATGTTTCCGATAACCAAGGGTACATAGACTGGCAAAAAGTAAAAGGTGCAGGAGTGGATTATGCCATTCTGCGAAGTACCAGAGGGAGCGGGAACCCGGATAAACAGATTGCGTCTAATATAAAAGGATGCCAGGACAACGGAATCCCGGTAGAGTTTTATAAGTATTCTTATGCTA
>CAZZHJ010000012.1:0-20203 GCA_964653815.1 uncultured Lachnospiraceae bacterium | reverse complement strand
TATTCCACAGATATACGGCAGTCTGCTTTACCATACGTATTCCTTCTCCCTCGGAGGAAAGCCCGGCAAATACTTCCGGGTGGTCCGCCTGAGACACACCCAGATCAAAATTCCTGTGGAACTGTTTTGACGGGGAATAATTGTGAGAATGATACACCCCTGCATTTGCACAATAAGCAATCATCTCTCCCGCCTTTGCCGCTTTTGCGGCATAAATCATATCCTCATTAAAAATCGTCTGACCTACAAATCCTCCCAGCCGGTCAAAGCTTTCCCTTTTATACGCGGCACAGACATCGGAGCAGAAATATGCTTTGATGCCCATGGAGGGCACATCCTGCTCTCCCTTCAGACAGGACTTCTCCGGATAATTAAAGGCTCTGGTATACCGCTCAATGGGATTACAGCCTTCCTTGGGAAGCTGTCTCGCATAAGAAACTGCTGCCTTTCCTTCTATCAGGGGCGCCAGCAGGTTCTCCAGAAGAAATTCATCCGCCGGTACTGCATCCTGGGTCATCATCACAAAATAATCCCCTTTGGAATGTGCAACTCCCTTATTCCTTGTTGCTCCATGGTCAAATTCCCTTCTGGAATGATGATACACCTTACAGTTCCCGTATTTTTTAAGAAAATCACTGCCGAAGACCAGCCTGTCAAAGTACTTTTCTTCCGTATTCATAATAATAATATGCGACGGCTTCAATGTCTGATTCTCCAGCATATCCAGAATATGCAAAAATTCTTTATCCGGTTTATAGGTGGGGATGATGACATCCACTGTATACATAATAACGCTTCCTTTACTTCTTGCTGCCTTCCAGATTGTGATTACTCTATTATAACAAAAAAAGGGGACCGGTTAAAGTCCCCTTTGCAATTTATCTGATGCAATATATACTATTCTGAATCCCCTCCGGATTCGCGTTCAACTTTTTGTGTTTTGGTATCCGACCGGATAACATCCCCACAACTCTGAACTGTCTGGGATGGTTGATAATCCCCGATATCTTCAAATAAGAACTCATGCAGGATTACTACATTGGTCTCTAAATCCACAGGAATAACACAGTCTCCCCTTCCGGGTACATCTCCTGTGGTCCTGTATTCCGCAACAGGGAATCCGCTGGTATCAACGATTTCATAAGACGCAATATCTTTTAATAAATCCAGAATCTCCGTAAGCTGCAGGCTGGTAGCCGTCTGCGGGAATACCTTATTGGCAATCCTGTCCAGGGTTTCCGGAGACGCCTTCTTCGCTTTATCTGCAAGGGCCTGAATTACTTCCCTCTGTCTCTCCGCTCTCTTAAAGTCATCACCCTTCGTGTAACGGATACGGCAATAGGAAACCGCCTGAATACCATCCAAGGTAACCATACCTGTCTGATTAAGCGTTGTATAGCTTCGTCCCAAGGACTGGGAGGTTTCAACCTGGTAATTATTCAAATGCTTCAGTTCTTCCGAATCAACTTCAACTTCAACGCCGCCTAAAGCATCCACCGTATCAGCAACTGCTGCCCATCCTACTGTGATATAATCCGTAATATTCATGTCCAGATTCATATTGAGCATATTAATAGCCTGTCTCGGCCCGCCTGCCGCATACGCCTCTGTGGCTTTAGAATATCTGTCCGTTCCCAGATTCAGATAGGAATCACGGTAAACAGAAACCAGCTTTACTTCTTTGGTCTCTTCATTAATAGAGGCAATGATAATGGTATCCGACCGCACGCCTTTACCCAGATTGTTGTTTCTGGCATCCACACCAAACAAAGCAATATTGCGATAGCCATCCATATGTGCACTGTTGCTGTCATTGATCACAACGTCTCCGGCATTGACCAAGAATTCCGTCTCATCTTCAATATCAGCACTGTTCACAATTTCGTTATCAGCAATTTCATCCTTATGGATAACATCTAATTTGGTTACCAGATATAGTGCGGCAATCAAAACAACGACGACAACTGCTTCAATTGCAAGAATTGCCACCTTTCTCTGTTTCCTTCTCTTCCGTTCCGCCTTGGTCATTTTCTTCCCTGAAGACTTACCGGAACCTTTTTTTGTTGCCATAGTATTTTTCTCCTTCATCCTTTCTCTAAATCAATATGCGTTTTTATTCACAAATCCTTTAAATACAGTCAAAAACAGAATTTTAAAATCTAATGCCATAGACCAGTTCTCTATATAATATAAATCGCAGTCTATACGCCTCCTAATGGATGTATCTCCACGGTATCCGTTTACCTGGGCCCAGCCCGTAATGCCGGGTCTTACCTGATGCTTGATCATATATCGGGGTATTTCTTCTTTAAACTTTTCCACAAAAAACGGCCGCTCAGGACGGGGTCCCACAATACTCATATCCCCTTTGAATACATTGAAAAACTGGGGAATCTCATCAATACTGGTCCTACGCAGGATTTTCCCCACACTGGTAACCCTGGGATCATCCTTAACCGTCCAGCTTTTTTGCTCCTTGGAAGGCTTCTGCATCTCCATGGTACGGAATTTGTACATCTGGAAAGGCTTATTATGCAGTCCCACTCTTTCCTGTTTGAAAATAACCGGTCCTCTGCTTGTACATCTGACCAGCACCGCCGTTATAATGAATATCGGCGAAAACAGTATAATCGCAAAAACAGACCCTACAATATCCACAATCCTCTTTGCCATACTGTTTAAGGTATTGGTAAGTGGAACATGTCTGATATTAATAACGGGAAGCCCGTTTAAATCCTCTGTATAGGGCTTGCTGGGAATCACACTGTTGTAATCCGGGATAAATTTGGTATGAACCCCGGACTTTTCACAAAGCCCTACAATTCTCTCCAGCATATCGTAATCCTTCAAGGAAAGGGTAATGGCAATTTCATCCAATTTATTTTCCGGCAGTATAATTTCCAGATTCCCGATGCTACCGAGCACCTTTACACCCTTATAAAGCGTACCGCGGGGAATATGGTCATCCAACACGCCTCGGACCACATAGCCCCACTGGGGATTTTGCATAATCCGGTCAATATACTGCTCTGCAGCCTTGGAATAACCAACCAACAGCACATATTTGATATTATAGCCCTTTTCACGAAAAGACCTTAAAACCTTCCTGATGAAGATTCTCGTCCCGCTCTGCCCGATAATATTCAATCCGCAGAAGACGAAAATCAAACCCCGGGAAAACTCCTTCTGGTCCACAACATACAGAACCGTAATAAAAAGGAGAAGACCGATTGTATTGGCTTTTATAACATTTGCCACATCCCGCTTTGCACTGGAATAGCGTTTGGAAGTGTACAAATTAAATAAATGGTTTAATACAAGATACCCCGGGACAATAAAAAACAATGCGCTGAAATAGACACTTGCCTCCAGCCTGCCCACAAAGATTTCTTCTCCACGGAAAAACTCCCAAATACCGCTCTCAAATCGAATAAACCATGCCAGAGCATAGGCCGCAATGATTACGAGAGCATCCAATACTACATGAAGCCTGTTAAAATATTTTTGATTATCTTTTATCAAAGGAAATCACCTTGTTTCATATACATTCGATATTTTACCTTATTTCTCCAAAAAGGGCAACCATTTTAAGTCACATTATTAATCTTTTCTTAATATTTTTGTAACAATATGTCGTCTTTTTTTGCCGGATCCCCCCTAAATATCGCCTTTTCAGCCAATAATCCGACGCACCATATTCCACCAGAGAAAAATTTGAATTTTTATATAATGGGAGAGGTTTCCGGGACAAAAATGCACTTTTTTTCTTTTTCCGTCTGCTGACAGGCTCAAGGCAATCCCCTTCCAAAGCCCTTTCAGATAAATTCCTCCATAACCTTTTATTGTAAAAAAGAGCGTTTTTATACAAAAGCCCGCAAGCAGAAAAGGCAGATTAAGTAAAATCTGGATAAACGGCATATTTTTTGAAACCAGATATATACTATTTTTTGCAGATAAATCAATTTTAAACTTGTTATATCTGGAACCTGAAAAACCGCTTCCCGCATGATACACAACAGCACTGTGGCAGTAATAATTGCAATAACCGTAAATCAGGGCGCGGTATCCGATATCAATATCCTCCAGATAGGCAAAATGATTTTCATCAAACAGGCCGATTTTATCAAAAACCGCCTTTCTGTAAAGAGATGCTCCGCCACAGGGCGCAAAAATCTCACCATCCCTGTTGTAGCAGCCGGCTGCTTTGCCTTTTCCAAGCCCGAAGGCCCAGCCCAGAGCGCAATACAGATCGCCGCAGTCATCAATCACATCCGGCTCTTTAAGGGAAAGCATTTTGGAAGAGACGCCGAAAGCTTTGGGATGTGCATCCATAAAACCTTCCAGTTCCGCCACAAAGGTTTTTGTCACTTCCGTATCATTATTGAGCAAAAGGACATATTCCGTCCTGCACTGCCGGATTCCCTCGTTTACCGCACCGCAAAAGCCCGTGTTACTGGGTAAAGAAATAAGTTCCAAAATCCCCTGCTTTTCAAATTCCTGCGCCTTTTCCAGACTGCCATCCGTAGAGCCGTTGTCCACAACCAGAATAGAAAATTCCTGTCGCTTTTTGGCATCTGACAGCTTATGAATGCAGTTTTCCAGATACTTTATTCCGTTATAATTAGGAATAACAACTGTTGTTTTCATATAACTCCTTTATTAACTTAATTCGCAACAATCCTTGAATTTTTAACAACATTTTACTTAATTTTCACAATAAATGAGGGATCGTATATCAGCTTCATGCCCGATTCCAGGGCTTCTTCCAGGCTGCAGTCCAGGTCTGGCCGCAGGCGGATGGCACGTTCATCCCCTTCTGCAACTTCCAGATAAAGGGCTGCACGGTGCATATAACCACTGTTATTTTTTAAAAGTCCGTTAAAAATGCTGACATTTTCCTCTTTTTTATCCCCTAGTGAAAGCTTCGGTCCGCCGATTACAATTCCTTTTCTGACTACCCGTCCGCAGACCGCAGCCACATCTTTCCTGACCGCAAAAATATCCGGCACATATTCCCTGTCGTAAAATCCCAGATGCAGACTGTCTTTGACCTTTACCCGATCTTTCAGGCCTATTTCCCTGTAATATTCTTCCAGTGCCCTTCTTCCTGCATCATAAGCATATCTTTTGCTTTCCGTATTTCCCGCTGTAGAGCCCTCATGGCATCTCCAGTGGTACAACACCCTTGGAACATGGAGAATCTTATTATTTCCGCTATCTACCCCTATACAGCGTGCCCCAAGGCGCAGTACCAGATCGTAATCCTGTGCCCCGTCAAATTCCTTCCGAAGCTTCAGTTCCTTCATTTCAGAGGCCCTTACCATCAGGAAATGGCAGATATAGTTGTTGGACAACAGTAAATCCATATTGAAATCCGGCTTAAAATGCGGCTCATAAAACCGCTCGGCCCTTCCATCGCATTTATCTTCATCGGAATAAACCGCCAATACCTTTTCTTTTCCTCCTGCTTCATTAAGCTTCTTCACCATAAAATACAAGGCATCCAGCGTCAGAACATCATCATGGTCCAAAAGCGCGATATAATCGCCCTTTGCTTCTTCTACGGCCCTGTTGGTATTTTGGGAAATCCCCTGGTTTTCTTCCAGTTTTTTATAACGAATACGGCTGTCTTTCCCGCATTTTTCCGACAAGGCATCCTTTACCTTCCGGCTTTCACTTCCATCGGCAATGATCAATTCCCAGTTGACATAGGTCTGTCCCATGACACTGCACAAAAGCTCCTCCAAAAATCCTTCATGGGTTTCATAAGCCGGAACCACAATGCTGATCAAAGGTTCATAGGGAAAGCTTTGGTCCTCCTGAAGAGGCAGACTCCATTCCCTGCATCCCCTGTAATCAGCTGCAAGACGGCTCATTTCATCCCTGTGCTTTTTATCAAGCCGCTCCCTGACACTGTCATATGCTGCTTTTATACCGTTTCTCTTTGCATATGCTATGGTTTTCTGCACCGGTCCTCCGGCTTTTCCCCATAACTTTCCAAACAACACAAGGAGCACATATACCGCCAGGAAATATCCAATGAGATAAAGGGAATAATAATACATAAACAACCTTGAAGGCGCCGTCAGAAAAACCAGCGGAACCTTTACCAGTGGAAGGGAGAGCAGGAAAAATGCCTTCCATTTCCTTTTTAACAGGCTAAGCAGCCACACAAGCAGGATAATGCAAATCGGCAGAAGTCCCGAGTAAATAACCCCATATCCCGCTTTCTTATACTCATAGTCCTTTAAGCTTCTCCATTCCAGAATCTGAATCACACTATTACGCAGTTTCTCACTGACAGGCTTACTGCCCGGGTATTCTGCAAATGTGTCATAATTGGGCACTCCTTCTGCGCTGAAAAGCTCTGTAGTATTCTGCAGAAGGTCTGTAGAATGAATAAAACAGTCAAGCCGCTCTTCCAGAAAAACTGCCGGGAATTTCATGACCAGGGCATAATAAGCACTTTTAAATTCCCCGTATTCTTCATCCGAGTATTCCCGCTGAAACTCCGGCTCGCTCCAAAAGAGGCTGATACCGCTTCTGCCCTGCCTTGCCCCTTCTGCGGCAATTTCCACATTGACTACCTTGTCAATGGCTGCCAGCTGTTCCTCACAATCCTCCCGTCCATAGGCCTCGTTCACCAAAGGAACCAGAGGAAGCACAACGCTGGTCAGGTCATACTGGTTGCCGCTTGTCAGCTTATCCCCTACAGTCTGGGGCACAAACAGGCACAGGGCGCATACCAGATACCCGCAGATAACTCTGATAAAACACTTCTTGTCCCATTTCTTTACAAATAAGATAAGGAGCAACAGCGGAAAAAGGATGAAATAATAAACCGCCTCCGTCCTCCATACCGTCACAAGAGCAGCCAACACACAGATAAATCCCATAGAGAAAACGCCATGCGGTTTCCGGGCTCTTTCTTCATCCGCTCTGTTCCCGCCGCAAATGCTACGTTCAAAAAGAAGCACCAGCAAAAACAGCTCCATAAATCCGTACAGGCTCATCCGCATAGGATACAGATTAGAATCCAGCACAGGGAAAAACAGGCAGGGAATAAAAGCAGCCAGCCCCGCCTTACCAAATCTCTTCACGAAAAAATTGATTATATAGCCAGCCATCAGGGAAATTAAGGCGCACTGCACAATAATAATCCCTGAGGGAATAGGAATCAGCATAAGGGAAAATACATAAAAGAGACTGGTCAGATAGTTCTGCCAAAACACAGGCAGCAGCAAGGTGGCGCTGTTCAAGATTCCAAACTCGTCCATGCGCCAGATTCCCGGCCATGTCAAAAACAGCAATGCCATATTAACAGCAAAATAAATCAGGGTATACTTTACAAACCGCCTGTCTGCTGTAGTGAAAAAACGGTAAATTCCCTGATAGATTCCTAGAAGTACAAGCAGAAAAACAGCTTTGGCCCCATAGGTCATTGCTGTTTTTATCATTTGCGTGCCGTCAGAAAAATCCCACATCACATAAGAAAAGATAATGTGGTCCGTAAAGAAAGTCAGAACCCAATGGAGAACTGCTATCATCAGAAGCGCTTTATTCGATTTTGACAGACTGTTACGATTTCTCATGCCTTATAATTTTCCTTAAAATAATCCAGTTCTTCCGGCGTACCCAGCACATGGACCTTGTCATAGTCCACAATGGAAATACGCACATCGCCGCCCTTTCCGATGAGGTAATTATAAAGAGGGGCCACGTATTTTTCCCCCTTTTCCAATTTCTCATCAGAAGTATAATACTCGTTGTAAAGCTGTTCATAAAGACCGCAGGTTTTAAAATAGTAAGCGCCCAGCGTGCAGTTGTCGGAAATACGCACCTTCTCCCTTACTTCCACAACCTTGCCCGCCTCGTCCAGCTTTGCAAAGCTCCAATGGTCACCGTCTGCGTGGAAACAGGGAATAAATCCGTCTCCCGCAATCTGGGAAGCATTCATTTCTCCTGCCTCCACATAGGTATCGATATTGTAAATCATCAGGGAATCCTCTTTGTTCCATTCCCCTGCCCCAAGCATGGCGGTAGTCGCCTGCCCGTCGGTGAGATAATCGATTTCTATAATCTTCACATCCGAAATTCCCATATCGGCGCACTTATTCCTGATAAATTCCGATGCGTCGTCCTCTTTTCTTACGATAAAAATACAAGTGTTTTCTTTTAATTCAAATCCTGCCAGGCTTTCCATAGACCACTCAAACAAGGTCTTTCCGTGTGCCTCAATCATGTACTTTGGCACTGTATAGCCTGCTTTCCTGAAGCGGGAGCCAAGCCCTGCCATGGTAATTACGATTGTCATACCGTTACCTCCCCGTCATGAGCCATCAAAGATACTCCGAAGACACCTTTTATTTCTTTTACTTTTACAATCAGCCCTGTTCCGTCTCCAGGCTTGCATTCCACAATCAGATTCAGTCCCTTATCGGACAGATTTCTGGATTTTACACGGCAGACCCGGCTGAATTCGCCTACTGCCGAAAGAATATCTTTTTCCGCCTCCGGATTGCTGACCCCTACCACCAAAAGGGATGCCGCCTTTCCTATGGGCGTCAATTCCAGAAGGAAAAGCCCGATGGTAATTACCAGACTGGCGATCAGGGCAATGTTATACATATTGGCCCCGCAGATAATGCCGATACTGATGGACCAGAACAAAAACACCAAATCCATAGGGTCCTTGATTGCCGTCCTGAAACGTACAATGGAAAGGGCGCCCACCATACCTAAGGAAATAACCAGATTGGACTGCATAGCCAGGATAATGGCAGCAGTAATCACCGCAATCAGAGCCAGGGAAATATTAAAACTCTTATTATAAAAGGTTTTCTTGGTGGCTGTATAATATACAATGAAAATATAGGCCGCAAGCGCCGCCGTAATCCCCAGCGTTACCAATATTCTGGCAGTTGTAATGTCTCCGCTGTTAAAGCCTTCTAAAAATGATTTTTTGAAAATGTCCGAAAAAGTATTCATAAACTGTATCTCCTGCACAAATAATACTTGGAAAAATTAATCTGGGACAACCGCCCCAATTCCAGCGCGTCTTTTATATATCCCGGTAAAAACTCGTCAAACTTGACCTCCATCAGCGTTTGTCCCACCGGCATAATCGGCCTTTTATGAAGGTCTGCCTCAAAAAAGCCTTCAAAATCCGAGGAGGAGGAAATATGGTCATCAAAGGTTACCCTTACATTTCCCTTCTCTTCAATAAAAGGAATCCTGTCATAGGCAACGATTACCTTCGGCTCCATCCGGCGCATCTGTTTCAGGGCTAAAAGCTCCTGTACCAGAGGCGGTTCCTCAAAAAAGAAAGTTCCTCCGGAATCCTCCATTAACATCCCATACTGTTCCGCATTTATATCCTCATGCAGCTTCTTCGTCATGCCGTTTTTCTTGATTTTTTTCTCCAGCACAATTCTCTCATTGGAAGCGTTATAGCTTCGGATACGGTACTTTGCCCTGGGGTCTGTACCCGCCTCATTTTGCTTATAACAGGTGTTATTCATGTCGTCGAAGTAAATGCTCCGTATCTCATATCCCCCTGCCGTACCGCTATGGCTGTCCCGTTCCATCAGCCCTGACAGCCGGTTTTGCAAAACAGCGGACTGGGAAACCGATATGATAAATTTGTATTCATGCCTGAACTCCATTTTCCCGTTCCCTTTCCAACCTTTTGTGCCTGTCAAAGCATCTCTCTTCCCTTGTCCGGACATCCTGATTCTCCTGCCAAAACATCTTTATTTTTCCTGCAGGGAATCTATATAGTCATCTATAACTGCCATTCTCTCTCGGGCAAATACATAGAGAAAGCCGAAATCCTCATTCTGGTTACCATCCGGCCATCTGATATTCTCCCTGGTAAATGCGCCGGAATCCTTTACCCGGTGTTCCAGTTCCCCGATTCTTGCCTGCAGAGCCTCATCAGAAAAAACGCTCTGTCTCCATTCTGTCCAGACAGCTGCCGCCAAAGCCCTGGAATCATCCGCATTCACTTCTATCATCCGCTGTCCCGGCTGCCAGTTGACCAGTTCTGTCACAACGGCCCCGTTTTCCTGGCAGTAATACTCATTTTCTACATAGACAGCGCCAAAAGACAGATTCATATCCCACGGGATGAAATAGCCGTAATAGCTTTCTCCCCGGTTCCTTGCCACATAATATATATTTTTGTTTTCATTGTCAAAGCCTGCAATAGCCTGAAAGAAAAGCCAGTTATCTATGATATTCCGCTGGTCCACGGCCTCTGTAATCCCTGTTCCAAAGGTTTCGTCATCAGCTTCCAGCAAAGCCGCCACCTCATAAAGAGGGCGCCATTCCTCTTCGTTTTGTAAAACGGTATCTCCCTTTAAATAAAAGCCGCCTCTATAATCAATTATGCTTTCATCCGGCAGTCCGCCGATAAAATCCGATGCATTCCATGGTGCGGTATACTTTTTCTTATAAATCCGCTCCACCACCGTCTCTCCTGCGGCAAGCTGGTCTGAAACCGCATCTATTCCCAGCTGCTTCCCGTCAATGGGCACCATCAGGTCATAAATCCCCTGATATCCGTTCCCGATTATGACCTCTACCATAGCAGACCGGGTTCCGTAATTCTGTCCGTAAGGATTGCTCGCCGCACCTACTTCGTTCCACAAATCGATACAGAGCTGATCCCTGATTCTGGTATTATCTGCGTAAAGTCCGTTGAGAATCCAGTCATCATCATTGCGGAGTCCCAATAGATTCTCGTTTGCTTTTTCGAAAGTCCCGTCCTTCTTTAACTCCTTCAAATACAGACGAAGGCTTTTCTTTTCATAGTTCAGGCTGGTATTGCCCCGAAGCCTCGCCTGGGTATAACACTCCGTCACCCAGCCCTCACCGTGGTCCGTGTCATACACCCGCAAAAGGAACATCTGGCTTCCATCATCCGCCAGATATTCGGTTCCTGTAAAAGTTATCATGGGAAGCCCGGTAAATACCAGATTGTATTCCCCATATCCCTTATTTGTCACTGCCAGAAAAGTATATGCCCTTCCTATGGCAACAGCGCTTTTCTTATCAGTCTTTTTATAGCTTTCCGCAAACAGCAGGTCCGCATCGGTATTGCCAAAAGTCCCTGCAAGCTTGCCCGTCTCCCACTCTTCATCTTCCATATCCACCGGAAGATAAAAAGTCCTGCTTTCCGCATCATAAGGCAGCGCCTCTCCCTCAAAAGAAAGGACAAACTCCTCCTCTAAGGGCTTTGTCTTGGCCTTGATATTTTCTATTTTCTCTTCTCCCGCCACCAGAACGGAAGGACCGCTGTCCTTGCTTTGTCCTACAATGACTGCAGCCACCAGCATAAATATGCTGACAAAAAGAAGTACCTTCTTCATGGAAAAACGCCTTTCCTTCTCCCTTTCTATTTACACCTGCTGTTTTTACAGATTTCATCCAGTTCATCTACACTGTATTTCAAAAACTCATCGGGCCGCACTGTCCTGTCATCCACATAAAATCCCTTATGTCCCGGCCATGGCTTTCCGTAAATAATCTCATCATAAGGAATCTCCCACTTCTCCAGCCATTTTAACAAAACTTTTGCCGTATTGGCATTGATCAGACCGATATTGCCGTTATAGCTGTTCATATTCCTGGATGTAAAAAGCACAATCTTGGCGCCGCCTTCTTTATACTCCTTCAGCTTATCCAGCATTTCTTTGTAAGGCACCAGGTCAATATATTCTTCCTCTTTTTTCTTAATGGGACACAAAGTGCCGTCAATGTCAAAACAAAATGTCAATCCTTCGTACATGCTTCCACCTCTTCCAGAATACCTGCCGCATTTAATAAAAACCCGAACACCTTGCCCGGCTGGTCCATATGATAGGGCAGCATGGACAAAAACAGGCTTGCCTCATAAAGGCGCACCAGAGCGTAATCAAAACCGTTTTTTGCAAGATATTCCTTAAACACTTCTATATAAGCCTCTTTATCCGCATCCACGGACAGCTCAAGCTTCAAATCCCGTTTGATGCTGATCTCATACAGTCCGCTGTTAAAGAAATCATAACAGCCGCAGACCGAATGGGAAAGCTTTGCCAGATCATAATAGGGGTCTGCAAACATTTCTTCCTCTGTTACCGCTCCCTTGGGATCGATCAATTTGAGCACTTCCGCCTCCCTGCTGTAAAGAATATTGGAAAAGCACAGGTCGCCGTGTCCTACGGCCAGCCTGTCATAGCTCCTTCTGTTTCCTGCCGACAGCTTTTCATATAAGGCTTCATAGCGTTTTACCACATCCTCGATGCCTTCGTATGCGGTGCCCATGGCCACCATCCTGTCAAACTGTTCATACTCCTTGTACTTTTTCAGTTCTTCCATACGCTGTCTGACCTTGCCGATATAAAGTTCCTTTGCCTTATCCCTGCCCTCTGAAGCCTCTACCGGCTTCTCTGCACGCAGGCGGATAAAATAGAACAGCTTATCCAGAATGTCCCTTAATTCCTCCACGCTTACGGCCCCGTGGACAAAACGGATTGCAATATCCGTCATATGGAAACGCTCCATAGTATAGGATGCGCCGTTTTCATCCTCTTTATAGTCATAAGGCATCACAAACCACATTTTCATGGCGTCGGGCAGCAAATAATAAAATTCATATTCCGCCTTGATTTTTTCTTTTTTGGAAGAGCGCTTTGTTACGGTATACTCGTCGCCTTCCAGCGCATTAAAAAACCTTGCGTCAAAGCCTCCCGTAATAAAAGTCAGGAAATTGGCCCTCACGGATAAATCCATAAATGCGGGGCTTTCTACCCGTTCCGCCTCATATTCCCCCGCAACAAGGGCAGGGAACGCTTTTTTATAGCTTTCCGCCGATTCCAGAAAACACATAGCCGGCTTTCCGTTGCAGAAAACCGTATATGCCTCATTCATATACTCCGCCTTTTTTAACAGTACGGAAAAGGCGGTCGTATCCGCCAGCCCGAAATTGGAATACAGGTGAATGACAGTTACCTTTTCTCCTAAGGGAAGCCCGGCAAAAACCGCTTCCGCATCTGCTTTTCCCCTGTAGCACAAAACAGCTGCAACCTCTTTTATCTTTTCAATTTCGGCAAATACCCTGTCTCTTAAGGTCACTCTTTTAAAAATGGTATCCCCAAAGGACTTGTCCCCGGTTATGGTCCGGATTTCTTTACCGGGCATTTTGCTGTCATCATAAACTACATAAATTCGTTTCATGCTTTTTTCCTACTCCTGCTTTTTATAAACACTGCCACAAATCCCACAACGGTAAAGGCAAACATCAGCACAATGCTGTATATGGAATAGGGACGGAGCAGACCGCTGCTTCCCATTCCGAAAATTGCCTGGATATATGTGTTAAAATCTCCTACGCCAAAGGATACTTGCAAATACTTTGCCAATACTTTCAAGGTTCCTACCTCAAAAATCCATCCCCCGAAAGAACACAGTAAAATCAATGCAAATCTGCCACTGATCAGATTCTGGGTAAAGTCATACCAGCTTTTGACCACATCCAGCCCCTTTAAAGCCGCCATTGCCCTTTGAGAAAATTTTTCCTTTATCAGGTAACGGTTTAAATACTTATAGGTGGGCAGAATGGATATATAACATACAACCACAAACGCCATGACAAACAGGAACAACAACGTGACATAGGACAACCCGTCAAAGAAGTAAATATCCAGCGACAGTAAAATCACGCACAAGGCCAGTGTGTCAAAAAAGCGGTCCACCAGAATGCTCAAAACGCCTACCTGCCAATGCTTTGTCTCCCTGCTGATACAGAAGATACGGTATAGCTCGCCCAGCTTAAAGGGTATGATTAAATTTACAAGGGTAGTCTTTAAATACAAGAGCACAAACCTGCCAAGTCCTATTTTATGCTCCATGAGCACCAGATAAAGGCGCAGCATCTTGGCAAGGTGTACCAGTATAAAGCCTGCCAGAAAAAGGGGTACCAGCCACCACATGGATTAATCCTCCAGCTGTGTAATCTGCTCGCAGGTATATGCCTCATGGGCTTTATCGCGAAACTCTCCATGAATGTATTCATGGTCAAACAAATAAGTAAATGCCATCTTCAATACGGTAATTGCCTGGTTTACCATCTTTACATTGGAAACCTGATCCTCTTCCCTCCAGGAAACCGGGTAGAAGATAATATCATGGTTATAGTAATGGGATGCCAGAATCATCACATAATTAAACATCAGATTGTCCGGAAACTTCTCAAAGAATCCGTCCTCCAGCATGGAGGTTTTGTACAGATTCAGTCCCGAACCCAGGTCAAAGATTCTCTGCTTTGTCACAAAAGCAAATATGAAATCATATACAATATTGCCGAAGGTACGGAACTTGGAATAGCCCTCCAGCCTGGAACCTCTCATAAATCTTGCGCCCAGAACACAATCGTGCTCTTTATAAATCCCCTTTGCAAGCATGGGAAGGAAATCCTTAATATTTCCCTGGTCATCACCGTGAAGCATGCAGACATAATCATAGCCGTGGTCTATCGCATAATGGAAAGCCATTTTCTGGGAACCGCCCAGACCGTAATTTTCCGTATTACGCATAAGCTTAATGGGCTTATGGGGATTTTCCCCGATATAGTCCAGAACTACCGTTTCCGTATTATCTGTACTGCGGTTATTGACTACCAGCACCTCATCAAAATAAGATAACACGTGTTGGTTTAACTGATTTAAAACTCTTACAATCTGCTTCTCACAATTATAAGCAGGTATAAACAACAACATTTTATCACTCATCTCATTCATTCCCTTCCTTTTTTTCCAAAAATATCTTCCTTGTCACAAAATTATACACCATAACAACGCCTGTTGCCACAATCTTACCGCCTATCTTTGCCAGTTCCCTGCTGCAGACGGACTGCAGCCACTGCCAGTTATCGTAAATCCCGTCCATGCACAAAATAACCAGAAGTTCATTCAGAATACAACCGATGATGCTTAAAACAACAAAGATGACAAATTCCTTTTTCCGGTCCATTTCCTCTTTTCTGACAAAGACAAATTTCATGCTCAGAATGTAATTCACAATGACGGAAATGGTAAAGCCGAAAAAGGTTGCAATCACATAATCCTTCTGCCAGTCTATTACCGCTATCAAAGTCGTATAAATGACAAAATCAATAAAGAAGCAAAATACTCCCACTATGCCGAATTTTAAAATCTGGTCAATCAGTTTTTTCATGTCCGTTTCTCTTTTCTCTTACTTCCCTCTTACGCTCATCATGCCTTTACGGCATCCACGATGGTATCAGTCAGTTCTTTAAGGAGATTTTCTGCCGTTTCCAGGCTTTCTCCCTTTACCCCCATATAAAATTTAATCTTAGGTTCTGTGCCGGAGGGCCTCATGCAGCACCAGCAGTCATTTTCCAATTGGAAATACAGCACATTGGACTTTGGAAGCCCTGTCTCTGTCTGCGTTCCATCAGTTCTCGTAGTCAGACCCTTCTCATAATCCCTGCACTCCGTCACTTTGAACTTCCCGAATGCTTTGGGTGGATTTCTCCTGAAACCGCTCATGATTTCTTCTATCCGTGCACTTCCTGACACGCCTTTCAGGGTAACCGTATGAAGTCCTTCTTTGTAATAGCCATAAGTCTCATATAACTGTAGCATCAAATCCCACAAAGTCATATCCTTTGACTTACAGTATGCGGCCGCCTCACAAAGGCACATAACCGCCACAACCCCGTCTTTATCCCTGGCATGAGTTCCGGCAAGGCATCCATAGCTTTCTTCCATGCCGAATACATAATCATAACTGTTGTTCTGTTCAAAAAATTTTATCTGTTCCCCGATATACTTAAACCCTGTCAGTACTTCTATCAGTGTCACTTGGAAATCCTCTGTCAGGGCATTCACCATATCCGTGGTAACAATTGTCTTTACCAAAGCGGGATTAGGCGGCATAGTGCCGGTTTCCTTCTTTCCCTGCAATAAGTACCATGCAATCAGCATGCCCGACATATTGCCCGTAAAAGGAACATATTCCCCGCTCTTTTTATCCAGCGCATAGACACCCAGCCTGTCCGCATCGGGGTCTGTGGCAAGAATAATATCCGCCTTTACTTCCTTTGCAAGCTTTAAGGCAAGGGTAAATGCCTTCGGGTCTTCCGGATTGGGATACTCAAGGGTCCTAAACTCCGGATCCGGGTCCGCCTGCTCTTCTACCACATAGACCTTCAAAAATCCCAGTTCCTTCAGTATTCTCGTAACCGGCATAAAGCCCGTGCCGTGGAGGGGCGTATACACAATGGTAATATCCTCCGCCATTTTTTCTATCAGCTCGGGATAAATAATCTGCTTTTTCAATTCCTCCATATAGGCATCATCTATTTCTTTTCCTATGGAAATCAGCAGTCCCGCATTTACGGCGTCCTCTTCCTTCATGGTCATGACCTGATGGTAATCGGTCACATTCCTGACCTCGGCAATAATCTCTTTGTCCCTGGGCGCCGTAATCTGTGCGCCATCCTCCCAATATACCTTATAGCCGTTATATTCCGGCGGATTATGGCTTGCAGTAATGACAATCCCCGCAATGCAGCCAAGCCGACGAAGGGCAAAGGACAATTCGGGAGTAGGCCTTAAAGCATCGAACAAATATGCCGGGATGCCGTTTGCCGCAAGGCACAAAGCCGCTTCTTTGGCAAACTCCGGAGAAAATCTCCGGGAATCATATGCAATGGCACAGCCCTTTTTAGCACCGTTCTGTTTTAAAATATAGTTGGCAAGCCCCTGGGTGGCTTTTCTGACCGTATAAAGATTCATACGATTGGTGCCGGCTCCTATGACGCCGCGCAGTCCTCCCGTACCAAATTCCAGTTCTTTATAAAAACGGTCCTCTATTTGTGCAGTATCATTTCGGATGGCTAACAGCTCCTGCTTTGTCTCATCATCAAAACAGGCGTCCTCCAGCCAGAAATGAAAAATCTCCATATATCCCATGGTCCGATTCTTTTCCTCCTGTTTACGGCAAAGCATTATTCACTCTGCTCTAAATCCCGGTTTTTATGCATTTTTAAGGAATAGTCGCTTCTGTCTAAGGAAAAATTCACATTGTAATAGGGATCCCCTTCATCCAGAATCTTTTTCCACTTACTCCGAAACAGCGCCGCTTCCTTGTTGTAGCGTTCACTGTTGCCATCATCTGCAGTCGGCCCGGCTTCGCCTCTTTTCGCCGCCTCCCTGGCAAGTCTGGCTTTTTCACGTTTGGAAAGTTTCAAATCAGAGCCTCTGGAGACAGATTCAAAATGAAACAGCTCTGCAAAAGGTGTAAATACCACCAGCAGACCCTTTTCCCTGACTCTCAGACAGAAATCCACATCATTCAAGGCCACGGCAAACTCTTCACTGAGACCTTCCAGCTCCCGGTAAAGGGATTTCTTTACCATCATACACGCTCCTGTCACTGCGGAAACATCCTGGGCGTAACAGAGTCTTCCCATATAGCCCACATTTTCCATGGCAACCTTGTGGTGGCTGTGTCCTGCCGTCCTATGTGCCCCAAGCCCGATGACAATTCCCGCATGCTGGATGGTCTTGTTTTCATAGTACAGCTTGGCTCCTACCACGCCCACATCATCCCTGAGGGCATACATCAGCATTTCTTCTATCCAGTTCACGGTGATAACCTGGGTATCATTGTTTAACAACAGAAGATACTCGCCGTCGGCATAGCCCGCCCCGAAATTATTGATGCGGGAGTAATTAAATTCCTTCTCTTCATAGGTAACCACCCGAACACGGGGATGCTTGGCGACTTCTTCATAATAAGTAAAAATTTCATCCGTAACAGAATTATTTTCTATAATGATAATTTCGTAATTTTCATAAGTAGACTTCTCAAGAATGGAATCCACACAACGCTTCAGGTCAGATAAATGGTCTTTGTTAGGAATGATAATGCTGACCTTGGGATAGGCTTTCAGTTCATAACGGATTCGGAATATGGTTTCAAAAGCCCTTGTGCTCTCTATTTTGAAGTTCTCATAGCCGTACTGGGTCAAATGGTCAGCTACCGCACCTCTTGCAGCTTCGATGGCATAAGTCTTGGCACTGATATCCGATGCCACGCTTCCTTTATGGGAACGCCAGTAATAAAGCAGCTTGGGCACATGCACCACATGCTTCGCCGCCGTAGTCAGCCGCAGGATCATATCATGGTCCTGACTGCCGTCAAAACGGGAGCGGAACAGCTCTGTCCCCTCAAGCAGTTCTCTGGAAAAAACGCTGAAATGACAGATATAATTATTGGCCCGCAGATTATCAATAGCGTAATCCGGTTTAAAATGCAGCGTGATCATATTGTCAATATTGCCGTTTTTAAAAGTGGCCTCGTCACAATAGACATAGTCTGCATCCTGCTCGCAGATTACCTTCATGTATTCATACAAAACGCTGGGATGCAGAATATCATCATGGTCAAACAAGCCGATATACTCTCCCTTTGCCATTTTGTAGCACTCATTGGTATTGCCGGAAATCCCTTCGTTGGAAGCCAGCTTCTCATATCGGATACGGGAATCCATAGCCATATATTCCTGACACATCTTTCCCACATAGCTGTGGGTGCTGTCCGAACCATCCGCCAGACACAATTCCCATTTTCCATAGGTCTGCGCCAGCACCGATTCTATCATCTCACTCAGAAAGTTTTTGGGAGTGTTATAGAGAGGCACCAGTATACTGATGGTAATATCTTTATCAAACCGTGTCTCCTCTTCCAGCTTACGCCTTTTGGCATCCGGAAAGCTTTTTCTCCCATGCTGTTTCATGGCACGTTTCTCTATCCACTTGGACTTTAACTTATGGGCAATCCCTCTGGGATTGCCATGGGCGGCAAGCCTCTGGTAATTGCGGATAAAGAAATGCATCACCTTCCTAAGGGGCGTGGAAAGCTTCCAGAAAGGATTGCTTTTGATCCGGTTCAAATGATCCGACACCTCTGTATATTTGGCCATGGCGTCCGCCAGCTCGTCGGTAAGCTCCGCATTGCGCTTCTTCTCCCGTTCATAGGCCTCTTTATAATATTCTAAAAGGTTTTCGTTATTTTCTTCCATAGATTGTAGTTCCTTTAAAAATTCTGATAGCACATATTCAAATCCACTCTTGTCTGGATACCTTCAACAGTACCGGCAGAGGTATACTGCCATAAATCGTAATGCCCGTCATAGGTAACTCCTTTTGAATACTGGGCAAGCCAGATTGTATAATCAGAAAGATTTTTTACAGTCAGATTATTATTATACCAATTCTTGCTGGCATAAACCCCGCCGTTAAAGCCGGAGTTTTCTATGGTACGGCAAAAGGCTTCGCAGACTGCAGTACGTGTTTCCACATCCAACCCGTCCGCTCTTCCGTTTCCGCCGGCGCCTTCCGTGTCAATAAAGATGGGCAGCGCCAGTCTGTGTCCCTTGCACAGCATCAAAGCCATACTGGCCTCTTCCACGGCTTCCACCTCTGTTGTGGCCTGGGTAAAGAAATAAACACCCACCTTTATGCCGGCAGCCTCCGCACCTTCTATATTTTTCTGGAAGTAGGGATCCTCTACCAGAGACCCGGTCTTGGAACCTCTGTAGCCGCAACGGATAATAACAAAATCCACGCCCGCTGCTTTCACACTCTCCCAGTCAATTTCTTTGTTCCATTTGGATACGTCGATACCAAATAAAGCCTCATCATCATCCAGACGCCTTGTATGCTCCGTTCCGTCCGCATTCAGCTCCGCGTCGTTGATGGCAGTATCCTCTGCGGCCTCATCTATTTCATCTACGGATTTGATCATATAGGAAATATCATCAATAATCGTGTATTCAATCTGTTCCTTAACTCTGACAGGCACACTTTCCTCCGCCAGCAGATAGCCCTCCACTTCTTTGAGGGTTATCTCATAATCCCCCGGTTCCACCGGCGCCACATAAATGCTTCCGTCCCGGTCAGCGTCCTTATAAGTGCGTGTCTTTCCGTCCGTTCCAGTCACATCAACTTCAAAAGGATAGTCCGCCATGAGCTTCCCGTTTCCGTTGACTACATTTACCCTCATATCCTTTTCCACCGAAGTAACCAGCAAAGACAAAGTAACCTCCGGATCTTCCCTTACCACAACAGGATCAAAAAAATCCTCATCCCCCAAAAAAGCATTGGGATCTTTATGGGGGTCCAGTCCGTAC
>CAZZHJ010000011.1:0-20744 GCA_964653815.1 uncultured Lachnospiraceae bacterium | reverse complement strand
AGTCCCCACATCATATTTATCATGCAGGTACTCTTTAATAACTTTCAACATCATAACATTATCATCCACGACCAGAATATGCTTTCTATCCTGAATAGGATTGCCGGAGCCGGACTGGAAGTCCAAATCCTGGCTGAAATCAGGTCCGGGCACCCCCAATGAATCTAACCACGACGTTTCTTCAGAAACATCTTTTACTCTGCCCTTTGCCGATTTGGAACGTTTTTCCATGAATTCCTGGATTTTCGCCTGGATAGCCGTAGCAGAAAGAGGTCTGTATAGTACCAGGCTTGCAACATTTACTGCAATCTTCTCAAACATATCACAATCTTCTTTAGAACCCAGAATAACACATGGAATATTAGAACGCATCAGCCTGGAACTGACGCTGGTCATCCGAACAATGCTATCCCGCGGTTCATCAAACAGACAGTATACCAAAACATCCGGTTCAAAATAATCTATATGCCCTATAATGTCTTCATAACGTGTCGAAGTGCTTAATACTATAAAGTCACCATCCATCTGTTTAAAGAAAACATCTATTGCAGAATCATTCTTTCCCATTACCAGAACTTTGTATTCCATAACATTTCTCCTAACTAATTATCGTAAATTGCTTTCAAATATTGTATCATTGCCTTTAAGTTAAATCAATGCTATAATTGCCTTCATCCGGTCATAAAGTTCCATAATCCTGTTCCAGTTTGTACTTTTTCCCGGACGATTCAATAATTTAATATTGTCAAAAAACCTGGACCTGCGCTCTTCATGTTCTTTTAAAAGTCGTTCTTTATCCAGTGAGACATTGCCCCAATCCTTTGCTATCGCATTTTCCACTTGTTTATCCATTGCAGCAAAAAAAGATTCATAAAATTCTGTCACTGATGAAACAAACTCTTCATATGTCATTTCTACAATTCCCGCCGGTGCTGTCCATATGCTTTCCCCGTTTTCCAATTGATAGGAACTCTCCCAGAGAAGTTTTATTTTATCTTCGAAACGAAAACATCCAATCCATGGACCTCCCACTAAATGCCCGGAATCAAGACCTCTATCATAGAACCATCCGATTAGCGGTTCAAATTCATTATCATAAAATAATTCAAAAACCTCATCTTCGTCCTCAAAATGACTTTCTTTCCATTCATCCGTTTTTGTTTCAAATTCGCCGATCTCATCATATAGGCTCTTCGGAATGGATTCTCCTATATATCGAAATGTATCCGAAAAATCTTCTAAAAATCTGGATATCTGATAATCATTATACTGCGGACCCGTAAAATACCGTCTTGCCACCTCGCTGTATTCATATATGGTCTGATTACCGGCATTTATCCATAGCAGCCCATACGTCAAGCCGAACCAGTGAAGGCTTGGGCTCTCCTCGCTTCCCCATGGACATATTTTATCTAAATCATATAGTTGGAAATTTATTTTAAATTCTCCTATTGTTATCACATCCTCTGCATTCTATTACCGTCCAAAGCTTTCTAAAATAAATCTGCAAGCTGATTATAGTCGTAAGTATACTTTCTTATAAATACATCCTGACACAATTCTTTGGTATTCACAATATAAACATAATAGCATTCATACCATTGTCCATGATAGGAAGTAAATCGATAATTATAACTTAATACCCCTGACTCCCCTTCTCTTAAAATAAATGCTGTCTCGTTAAGGGTATTCGGGCGCCCTTTAAGCTTTGCTCCTTTTACATATAAATCTTCATTTCCTCCTCGTCTCTTTGGCATTCCCTGTCCGTTATCAAACCATTTAATTCGATAACCTCGTTCTTCCTCCTCTATTATTTCTACACATGGAATGTCAACTTTATCAGGGCTGTAAAACATTCCCTTTTCCTGCCTTATGCGTTCGTTTCGATATCGCGCCATTTTCTGTTCATGTTCTTTTCTACCTGTAAATGCCGCACCAATATTCTTCTCATATAATTGCCGATCCAGTTTTTCTGAAACCTCCACATCACACTGAACTACTCCGCTTTGCTGCAAATAGTTGCATTTCTTTACAAAAATCCCATTACCGGAAAGAGAGACGTCATTTTCTATCAGTACCGGTTTGTAATATGTCTGCCTTTGTCGAGAACCGGCCGGTGTACGGCTATCTTTTTCCCACCGCATCTTAATCTGTAAAATTGCCAGCATATATTTCTCCCCCGTTTCTTCAGCAGCAAACGCATTTAACTGAATGTTTTCCTTTCTGTATCTTTGTTGTAACTTTGCTATCCCATGTCCTGATATGTCAAAAGCATCAACATTACAATAACCCTGCCTCACTAAATAAAAAACATTTTGGTCCCGTCACATCCAATATCAATTATTTGTGATTTCCTGTTCAATAAATGTCCAAATTCTTTATTTGTATATACCATATTTAACAAGTCGACAGTGAAGCATACATAAAATGACCGAAGATATAAATACAATGATTTCTATTACAGAAACAATTCAAAATTTGTAGGACTAAATATATTTTAATTTTCATCACCATTCAATAATTCATTTCTATAACAAATTTTTCTTTCTACATTTTCAAAATATCCTTTCCATTCCTTATCTGTTGCTTCTTTAAACTTAAATTTTCTATTCCAAAACAAATCTACTTTTTTATCACTTAGATTACCTCTTAAATAATGTTCCAGTTTATTTTGAACAATAAATTCATCTACCGTTTTAAATACTTCTTCAGCATATTTACGCCACTTTTTCTCTTGATTTGTTCTGGGGGAAATTAATCCTGACATTTTTGTATCCCATCCATCTAGCGAAGAACCCGAACAATAATTCGTTATGATTGGAATCACATTTCCACCTGTATATACTACCTCCAAAAACTCCAAACATTTCTCACATGCACCTTTATCACGATCAAATCTTTCAGCCATCTTTTTTGCAACTTCTTCATTACCCTCATTTTTTTCTAAATTTCCTTTCCGCAATATAACAAGTAATTTTTCAATATATTTTTCCCTTACATGTACATTTTTCATTTCTTTAAGATTTTCCAATTTTAAAAAATATTTTAATGGATTCCACCATCCAGTCATTACATCCGCACAAATCGGGTAATCAAAAGAAGGTGGTTTTAACATAGATCTATCACCCTTGATTGTATCATCCCACTCAGTATAACATTTCAATTTTTTATATTCCTTAATTGCTGCCACGCTATACTCAAGATGGGGACCCTTTATCTCTTTTTGAGCACACTTGTGAGCAAACCATACTGTATTATATAAAATGTTCCTTTCTTTCCACCTTTCAATTTGTTTTTCTGAAAGATATTGTTCTGTACATCTCAAGTCAATTATCATCTATTTTCTCCGAAACTTAATACCTTCATAATCCCATCATAACTTACTTTTTAACCTCAACATCTCCAATGTACATATTAAATCCGCTACCTGAAATAATCTGTAATCGCTTGACAAAACACGTCGGGCATCATAATCTGTGAGTTCTGTTGCTAATACTGTATTAATAATACAAATGGCGGGGAGTCTCCCCGCCTAATCAGGTTGGACCTGGGTCTAACGACCAGCCCAAATATTAACGTATTTCTACGCAACAGATTATATCTGTTCCATTATTATATGCTATATCTCAAATAATTACAACAGCCTTTTACAGCTTTTTCAATTCCGCAATCGCCCCATAATGTAGAACATCAAATTCAGCCGGAGCAATCCTCTCCAACAATTCCATATGTTCCTGTTCCCACAGCCTGACTTCCTCTTCTGTAAGGGATGCGCCGATTCCCCGGCAGGCTTTCATTCTGCCGTTCCAGCTTTCACGGGTAAAATGCACTTTTAAAGGATATTCCTCATGATAAACCAGTTCAAACTTTTCTTCATAGCAGTCTGGTATAAAAATAGGGTGCACAGTCTCTCCCGCACCACTCCACGCAGGGTTGTATTTCAGAACCAGCTTTTCACTTTCTCCTGCAATCTCATCCTCAAAAGGCAGCCATGCCATATACAATACGAGAATGCGTCCATCCGGTTTCAACATACGGAAAAACTTAGGCATAATCTCCTCATGATTAAAATACCAAAAACACTGGCATGCCGTAATGACATCAAATGATTCATCCGGAAAATTTAAATCCTCAGTGGGTAATGAATGGTAATCAATATCCATCCCTTTTGAAAGGATTTTTGCCTGCTGAATCTGGTTTTCCGAAATATCAGTACCTGTCCATTTAGCGCCATAGGGGTACATATTTCTGGGAAGTACGCCTGTTCCCGTACCTATGTCAAGAACCTTCTGTCCGTTTATGCATAATCCGCGGTTTACTATTTTCTCATAAAACGACTGGGGATAAATATCGCGGAATCTTGCATAGTCCGCCGAGGTTTTCCCCCAGTCGAAGGCTTTTCCGCCGTCTATGTTTTTATCTGTTATATTCATGATTTAGAAAAACATCCCTTTATACCAAACCATCGTTTCCGTATACGCCTTATATATGGTATCCACCTCAACACCCTTAACGACCAGCCATCTGCATACTTCCTGCCAGTCGGCATTCTCATAGGCAATCATGAATTTATATACCTCTGCAAAAGTACCCTCCTGCTTTAAAATTGCATCTCTGATGTTTTTGGACACATTGACCTTATCCAGCGCCTCTTCCATAGGCACATCCAAAATAATATCCAATACCGAAAACAGCCCCATCAGGAATAACTCCGAGGCATGCATCGCCAGTTCAAAGGACGGTGCCAGAGCTTCTGCAAACTTCGCCCTGAGAAGGGAAATCCTGGTAACCTCATTGGGCTTATCAGCGCATAATTCTTTGGTAATAACCGTATTGATCCATTTCTTTAATTCCTTCTGTCCGAGAATCGCTGCCGCATGACGGATAGAGGTA
This sequence comes from uncultured Lachnospiraceae bacterium, assembly GCA_964653815.1. Taxonomy (GTDB): domain Bacteria; phylum Bacillota; class Clostridia; order Lachnospirales; family Lachnospiraceae; genus UBA2882. Next base: position 15,851 of record CAZZHJ010000011.1, on the reverse strand, counting down.
ATCTTCGAATTGATTGCAATACGATTTACCATATCAAGCAAAGACACCACCAATGCCGTATCACGGCCGATAACATCAGCCGCCTTCGTCAAGTCATAATCGTTATCGTTGACAATATTCATCAGTTCAAGATAGTTGACTTTGAGAGGCTCAATCTTTGTATCCCCTTTTGTGACAGGAATACGATAGAACTCGCCCTCAAAAATAGGAAACATCTCATCATCTTTTAACCGGTCAAAGGTTTCCTGGTTAGTTACATTCCCGACACAGATTTTAATCTGCGGGAACTGGTGTGAAAAATATATTTTGGCCTTATCCAGATTTATTTTTTTACAGTCAAGAATAATATAGCTCATAAGTTGGAGGATTTCTTTTTTCTGCTCAAACTCAGCTATAGGAATCTTATAGATTGCCAGCTTAAATCCCTTCTCTTTTAATTCCCCTAGGCGTTTCTGGTAATCCTCTGTATTTGCAATGGAATTATCAAACAAAAGGACCAGACGGCTCCGCGTCTTGGCATCAACCTGTGATTCAATATCAGCAAATATATTGATTGGTCCTATGGGCAGAAAAACATCCGTGTTCGGCACCAGTGTATCAAGACCAATATTCTCTATGACTTCCAGTCCATCTATTCTTCCCGCACCGTTCAACATGGCGATTCCCTGCAAATCCGGATTAAGCAGGTAGTTCTCTTTCTGCGAGAATAGAGAATAAGCAGACACCTTCATATCCTTATCAAAAAACGGAATCAACGTTACTAACATATCTTTTGCCTCCCTTCGGATTGTCCACGAGTCATTGCTGTGCATCCAAATATCTTTATATTTTGTATTATACCAAATTCTACGCCAAATGGCTATGATAAATGGTAAATCTCCTATGCCTCAAACTCGCCCCGTATATCCTCCGCCGGCGGTTCCATAGGATATTGTCCCGTAAAGCATCCCCTACAGATTTCCTTTCCGTCTACAAGCTCTGAAAGCCGTTCAAGCTTTAAATATCCCAGGCTGTCAGCCCCGATTACCTCACGAATTTCTTCTATTGTACGGTTATAGGCAATTAACTGCTCTCTTGCGGGCACATCTGTCCCGAAATAACAGGGCCATAAAAAGGGCGGAGATGAAATACGCACGTGTACCTCCTTTGCACCTGCATCCCTAAGCATCTTCACAATCCGGTCCGAGGTAGTTCCCCTGACAATGGAGTCATCAATCATAATGACTCTCTTGCCCTGTACTACCTCCCGAATAGGATTTAATTTTACCTGTACGCTGCTTTCCCGGTTCTTCTGCTTTGGTTTAATGAAGGTACGCCCTACATAGGTGTTTTTTACAAAGGCTGTGGCATAAGGAATTCCCGATGCCATAGCATACCCCATGGCGGCACAGTTGCCGGATTCCGGCACACCGGTTACGATATCCGCTTCCACCGGCGAATCCATAGCCAGAAATTTCCCTGCCATAATCCGAGAATGGTAAACGCTTACACCGTCTAAAATACTGTCGGGCCGTGCAAAATAAATATATTCAAAAATGCATCTGCCATGTTTCTCCCTAGGAATGCAAAGGCTCTTATCCGATTCTATTCCTTTATCGGGGCTGATAGTCACAATTTCTCCCGGCTCCACATCCCTGACAAACTCTGCACCTATAGTATCCAGGGCACAGGTCTCGCTGGCCAATATGTAGCAGTTATCCCGTTTTCCGATACACAGGGGACGGAATCCGAAGGGGTCCCTTGCTCCGATTAATTTCCTGGGACTCATGACGATGAGGGAATAAGCTCCTTTTATTTTCTTCATAGCGCGCCCTACAGCCTCTTCCACGGTTTTGGAATTCAGCCGTTCCCTTGCAATATGATAAGCGATAACTTCGGAATCGATGGTAGTCTGGAAAATCGCTCCCGTATATTCCAGCTCCCTGCGAAGCTCCGGGGCATTAATCAGATTACCGTTGTGGGCAAGTCCCAAGGTTCCCTTTACATAGTTTAAAACCAGAGGCTGGGCATTTTCCCGGGTAGAGCTTCCCGCTGTGGAATACCGCACATGGCCTACGCCGATATCTCCTTTTAATCCCGAAAGAACATCCGGCGTAAAGGTTTCATTTAAAAGCCCCATATCCTTGTAGGTGGAAACCTTTCCTTTCGGCCCCATAGTATCACTAACGGCAATGCCGCAGCTTTCCTGTCCTCTATGCTGTAGAGCGAACAGGCCGTAATAAATACTGGTAGCTACGTCATTGCCGTCAAAATCATACATACCGAAAACGCCACATTCCTCTTTTAAGTGTTCATCCATAATCTGTCTGCTGTGACTGTCTTTCATCTTTTTATAATCCCAATCTCTTAAATACTTCGTTATATGCTTCTTCTACGTTGCCCAAATCCCTGCGGAAACGATCCTTATCCAGCTTTTCGTTGGTGTTTACATCCCAAAGTCTGCAGGTGTCAGGACTTGTCTCGTCAGCCAGGATAATCTGTCCGTGGTAACGTCCAAACTCAATCTTGAAGTCGATCAATTTGATATCAGCCTGTAAGAAGTAAGCCTTTAATACATCATTTACCTTAAAAGCATATTTTTTAATTGTTTCAATTTCTTCCCATGTGGCAAGTCCCAGAGCTACCGCAAAATAGCTGTTGATCAGGGGATCGCCCAGTTCATCATTTTTATAGGAAAACTCTATGGTAGGCTCTTTAAAAGGAGTTCCTTCCTCTACACCCAGCCTCTTGGAAAAGCTGCCTGCCGCCACGTTTCTGATAATAACCTCTAAGGGCACGATTTCCACACGCTTAACGGCTGTTTCCCTGTCGCTTAACTCTTCTACAAGATGAGTGGGAACACCTTCTTTTTCCAAAAGCTGGAATACCCTGTTGGTCATTCTGTTATTGATAACTCCCTTTCCTACGATAGTGCCTTTCTTCTCTCCGTTAAAAGCGGTAGCGTCATCCTTGTAATCCACGATTAAAACATCCGGATCATCTGTTTCAAATACCTTTTTGGCTTTTCCCTCATAAAGCTGGTTTAATTTTTTCATCCTCGTTACCTTGTACCTTTCATTCCATTCGTTAATAAATTCATTGCCTGACATATCCGCCGACAGAATATATGCAAGCCTTACGCACACAATTATAATCAATCGCTTATCAGAAAGCAATAACTGAATACACCAAAATTTTACTCCTAACTTTTAAATTTTCCGATAAAATCACGAATCCTCGGATTGTCGGAAGCAAAAATCTCCTCCGGCGTACCCTGTTCCTGTATAATACCTTCCTCCATAAAAATAATCCTGTCGGAAAGCTCTTTTGCAAACTCCATCTCATGGGTTACGATGATCATGGTCATCTTCTGCTCCGCCAGCTCCTTAATTACCTTTAATACCTCAGATGTGAGGATGGGGTCAAGGGCGGATGTGGGTTCGTCAAAGAAAAGAATCTTTGGCTGCAGCGCTAAAGCCCTTGCAATGGACACCCTCTGCTGCTGCCCGCCGGAAAGCTGATAGGGATAAGCGTCCCGCTTATCGGATAACCCCAATTGTTTCAGAAGCTTATCCGCTCTGTCATAAGCCTCCGCCTTGCTGATTTTATCCACACTCATAGGAGCGTCCACAATATTTTTCATAACGCTGTAATGAGGGAAAAGATTGAAGTTCTGGAACACCAGACCGAAATAATGGTGGAATTTTTTAAGCTCCTTTTTCGGCGCATAAACGCTTTTTCCTTCATGGTCCCGTGCCGCATATTCTCCCATATAGATTAAATCCCCGCCGTCCATCTTTTCCAGCATGGTAGCACAGCGTAAAAGGGTGGATTTTCCCGAACCGGAAGGCCCGATAACGGAAACCACTTCCCCTTCCTTTACCGTAAGGGAGATATCCTTTAATACTTCCAGCCCTGAAAAGGCCTTGCTCATATGATTGATCTGTAAAATATCCATGGTTTCTCCCTCCTATTTGTAATATCCGAGACTTTTTTCAATACGTTCCATGACAACAGCCACCAGCAAATTAAACACATAATAGAAAACCGCCGCCACCACAAAAGGCATCATGGTTGTCTTTGCCGCCGCAATCTGCTTGGCAATGGTAAACATTTCCATATAGGCAAGGGAAAATGCGAGGGAGGTATCCTTAACCAAAGTAATGACTTCATTGGTAATAGAAGGCAGAATCCGCTTGATAACCTGGGGCAGGATAATCTTCATAAAGGTCTGGACCTTGGAGTATCCCAGAATCTTTGCCGCCTCGTACTGCCCTATGGGCATGGACTCAATGCCGGAACGGTAAATCTCCGCAAAATAAGCGGCATAATTTAAGACAAAACCGATGATAATGGCAACAAACCGGTAGCCGCCCGAAATATTGATTCCGAAGAGATAATAAGGTCCGAAGTACACAACCAGAAGCTGCAGCATCAAAGGCGTTCCCCTCATAATGGAAATATAAAATTTAAATATAACGGCAATCATCTTGTTTTTCGACATCCTTCCAAAGGAAATCAGCAAACCTAAGGGCAGGGACAACACCAGTGTCCATACAAAAATCCCCACGGTCTTGACCATACCGCTTCCAAGCTGTTGTAAAATTGTTGCAAAATCCATAATTACCTCCGTATTTTATACCTTTGTCCAGGACTTTACCTGTCAATTATTTTCTTCCGAAGAGGGCATACCGATATAGAAAGTTGTGCTTTTTTCATAATAACTTGGTCCGGCGCCCCTTGCATAAACAGCATAATGCCCCAGTCCCCCATCTTCTTTCATATCCGCCTCAACATACCTCCCGGCTTCATCCCGATAATAATACAGCCCTTCCGTTCCCAGAAAACCGATATCGGAAAAACATAAATAATATCTTGCCGGTTCCTTCAACTGAACTTCGATTTTTTCATCATCCTTTTTAATGGTAAAATTATCAGGCTCTATTTTATCAGCAGTATCTATCTGCACATCCCCATTGCCTAAGGATGAATATTCCTGATATACAAGGAACACATTATCCTGTTCCACTATATTATAAGAGGAATATTTGTATTGCCAATTCGCAGCAAAATATAACTCTTCCAGATGTCCGATAGTAGTTCCGGAATTCAGGTCGCTTCCTTTCCTGTTGTGCCATAAAAAGAATATAACGCCTTTAAATTCTTCCTTCAGTTCATTAAAATCCATATCCTCTATCCGGATATCATCATTATAAGAAATTGAAAAATCCACACGGTAATCGTTTCCGGCAAATATCCCCGCTATAAAGTCATCCAGTTCATCCTCCCCTATATCTCCCGAAACAGGAACCCACATGGTTTTGCCCATTTCATAGCTGTCCAGATTCTCATTCTCTGTAACAGGAACATATTTACCTACAGCAAAGCCATTTTTTATTACATAATTTTCAATGCTCAGCCTTTCACATATCTGCGGATAAACTCTTCCTACAATTTCTTCCTGATAATAACTGGTATAAACTTCTCCTGTGTAAACATTCACATAGTAATTATAGGAATCTTCCCCTATCTGGAAAGTACCATGCACATAATCCGTAAGGTAATACTTATCGTCATCCTCTACGTTCCAACAGGTACACCATGTAATTTCTGCACCAGGAAAGTTGTCTGACAGATATTCTGTCATGATTTTCTCTGCCTTTTCCTCATATTCCTTTATCTGGCCCGAGCTTTCATTGGTAGGCTTAATGCCAAACCTCGCCAAATAACTGCGGCATCCCCAAAACATCAAAATCAATAGCAGAAATAAAAGCACCAGAACAATGACTGTTACCCATCTTTTTTTCTGTTTTCCTTTCGGAGCGCTTTCTGCTTTCCCCATTCCGTTCTCCTTACTATGTATTAACTAAAAATGCCCCCGTGACCCGTCTTCGCGGTCACAGGGGCTTTCCATTCTTATTCTAAACAGATTAAATCAGAAATTCCGTATTTTTCCGCAAGCTCTGCTACAGTACCGTTCTCTGTCAGTTTTTTAACGTCCGCATTTACAATATCGCGAAGCTCCTCATTTCCAAGCTTAAAGCCGATGCCGTACTGCTCGGAATTTAAGGTTTCTTCCAGAATCATATAGCCTTCGCCTCTGGACTCAATCTGGTAATTCGCTACACCGATATCAATAGCGATAGCATCCAGACTTCCTGCCATCAGCTCTGTAAATGCTGAATTATAATCGGAGAACTGCTGTAAAGTTCCGAAAGTATCCGCCAGTTCCTTCTGCTGCTCTTCATCAGATAAAACATCCAGAGCCGCACTTGCAGCCTGAACGCCTACGGTCTTTCCTGCAAGATCGGATAAGGACGTAATACCGCTGTCCTTTGCCACTACAATAACCTGACTGTTATCGCAGTAAGGGTCAGACCATGTATAAGCATCTTCACGGCCATTCATGGTAAAGCCGTTCCAGATACAGTCAATAGAACCGGAATTTAATTCCATATCCTTGGAATCCCAGTCGATAGGAGTCTTAACCAGTTCCCAGCCTTCCAGATCACATACAGCCTGCGCCAGCTCTAAGTCAAAGCCTGTGTATTCGCCGTTGTCATCCATGTAGCCGTAAGGGGGATACTCTGCGTCAAATCCTACGGTAAAAGTTTTTCTTTCGCCGGATGCCTGAGCTTCTCCCGCACCATCATCAGAAGCTTCCGCCCCGTCAATTGTTTCATCTGTGTTTGCTGCCGGTGCACTGTCATTGCCACAGCCTGTTAAAAGCGCCATGGACATAACACCGCACAAAAGTAATGCTAATGCCTTTTTCATAATAATCTCCTCCTGTAAATCCTCTTGTCCGCTCTTTACGGACCATACAAAATTACTTTGTCATAGTATCATGCTAAAGCGTTTCTGTCAATGGAAACTCTCCAGTGCCATCTCCTATAATCCGAACCGTTTTTCATAGACGGAAACCATATCCAGAATTTCTCCTGCGTATTTGGGATAGGCTTTTACCAGCTCCATTAACTCCTCTTTCGCCTGTGCCGCATTGCTTTCATTATATTCAATCTGTTTTCTCAGATTCTGCCTCCGCAGGTTCAGACCATGACGGACTTCTACCATCTCTTTTGCATCCAGCAGTGCCCCCGCCTGGTGCACCCAGATTACAGGGTCAAAAAGCTGATAGTTTTTCAGCTGTTTTACCAGACACCCGCTGTAATAATCCAAATCCAGTTCCGTCTGTCGCATCTTCTCCCGTTCTTCCTTTTCCACCTGGTATTTTTTCCACAGCTGTGAAAAAGCGGCTGCACTGTCAGTGCCGTATTTCATATAGAGATAATCTAGAAGCCCGGTATTATTCACATATCGTATCTTAACTGTATTTTGCAAAAGGATTACTTTATTATAGCTTTGGGAAGCGGACCGGTATTCCCGCTCGGCCTCCTTATAGCGCAGAAACAAAACCATGAGTACGGTCGCCACTACTGCCGCCATGATCAGATATCCCACTTTGGTCTCCAAATCCAGCGCAAACTCCAAAAGCAGCAGAATCGCAATGCAGGCAACCGCGGCAATCATACAGATTATGGTCATCCCCCTTGCATTGAGCAATGCAGTCTGGGCCTCCCCTATCCTGTATTTGCAGGCATGCTTTTCGCCCTCCAGCCTTTGGAGGTCTTTTTTTATCTTGTCCTGGTATTCCTCTGCTTCTTCCAGCTTTTTAACAGCTTCATCCGCCTCCTCCGACAGACGTTCCATCCTGCGGTAATCGGACTCCGCCATATGGCTGCTTCTGGCGTGGCTCTGCTCCCTGTCGTAGTCCAGGTTATAAATTGCCTTGGCGTGCTCCTCTATCAGGGCCTTTTCAGAAGCCGGCAGAGCGTTGATTTCATCCATATCCTTCAGGTATGCGCTGACCAGACGGTATTCGGACTGAAGCCTGTTTACTTCATTGACCGCTTCCTTCATCTGTTCCAGACAGCTTTCCGTAAATTTTACCCGCTGCATCTTGTCCGTTACATCCAGACTTTTTCTGGTTTCCGCCGTAAGATTTTCTTCCTCCTGCTCTATTTCCTCCAGAGGCTCATATTCCCTTTTCTGCCGGAATAATTTTTTAAATAAATTCATAGGCTCCTCATTTCCTCATTACAAATTTAAATCTGTTTCTTCCATTCCCAAAGATATTTTTCCATAGCATCATAATACTCCTTGGTCCTGCCACGGGAATGATTCTGTAGCTTTAAAAGCTCTTTCGCCAAAGCAGATTCCCGCCATTCCTCTTCTGCCTTCCGAAGCTCCCTCTCCATTGGCACCACATAAGCCGAGAATTCATCATTGGCACTCACAAAATCTTCCCATTCCCGCTCACTTAAAGCCGTTTTCTTACAGAAAAGGGCCGCCATCATATCCTCTCCTCTGGCAACGTCCATTTCCGCAGCCTTTAAAAAACAGTCATATGCTATGTTATAATAAAACATGGAGGCAAAACAGCACCCCATATTATACAAAAGCCCGTGGTGCATCTTTTCGTCTTCATAATTTCCCTGCTCCAGCATTTCCCGGTAGACCCTGACGGCCTCCATGAATTTCCCGTCCAGATAGAAATAATCTCCCCGCATTTTCTTTCTTTCATCAAGCCCCCACTGGGAATACTTGCGGATTCTTTCGCAGACGGCTTCCCGTTCCGGCTTGGTAAGATAATCCGTATACGCAAAAATCTGTGCGGCTACCCGTTCCGCCCTTGGATCCTTACGCAGTATCACACGGATGCTTTCCGCAAGGTCAGGCATTTTACATTGCTCTTCTATCCAGGCTGCCACCTCCGGCTTTACAAGCTCCTGGTCACAAAGGGAAACATTGCTGTAAATATAATAACAGAACTCCTCTATGGTGAAAATCCTCAACCTTAAATCTTCAATAATATAGGGCTTCTCCGTCCCATTTTTCTTGCAGAATATCACATAACTCATAGGCTGCCTCCAAGAAATACCGTCTCCTCAAATCTGCGCCCTGTAGACTGATAAAATTCTCCAAATCCGGCGTCTTCTATTTCCACTAACAACTCCTTTTCAGAAGCCATGGACAAACGGCACTTAAACCGCAGACTCTTGATATCCCTGCCCGGAAATTCAGGGAGCACAACCGGCACTATGCGTTCCTTTCCTCCGTCGGGCGGTACGATAACAACAGGCAAATGATAATCCTCTCCGGGCATAAAGACAAATTCCGCCTCCGCATCAAACCAGTTTATGCCGCCCTCTAAGAGAATCTCCGTCAGCTGCCTTCCCTGCTCCATCCTGACAATACCGATATTAGACTTTAGTTTTTCCCTGCCAAGGTACAGATAATTTCCATTTCTTTCTTCGGGGAACACCTTTTCCCTTCCGCCATAGCAGGCGCCTTTGCTGTACAGATTATTGCCGCCAAAGACCCTTCTGTTTCTGCATAACAGCTTCAGGGTCTTAGAATACCATTCTTTTTCAAATACTTTTCCCGTAAGGTAAATACCTGTAACAATCCTGCCCTCCAGAAATTTTTCCATGATTCCGCAAAGCCGTTCATCCATATGCTCCAGATACAAATCCTTTTCTATGATTCCCGGAAAAGCATCAGGAATTACCATGTCTTCAAAAATTTCTTCTTCAATGGTTGTCAGGACAGGCTTTGACTTATGATTCATCACAATCCTGTAAAGCTTCAGGAAACCGTCGGAAAAATCCAGGACTCCCACTTCATAGCTCCATAATTCCTTGGGCTGGTTGATGGTATAATAAAACAGGCTTTCCGCCTTTGCCTCAAAATAAACATCCTCTATATCGGTCAGCGTCTTTGCCTTTACTTTCTCCAAAGCCTCAATCATTTTGGGAGACAGGTCATTTACCGCAATCACAAGTGCCCTTATTTTTGCCCCTTCTTTATAAAAATCAAGGGCGTCCAGACATTTCCTGATAAACAGTGCCAGAAGTTCTTCCGGCTCTGTTTCCTTCTCTTCTACATCAACCATTTCCCCCGACATAACAAGTTCCGTCAGGTTCTCAAACAGTTCCCCTTTACCGCCGGCAGAAAACTTTTGTGCCTCTCTCCCGTAAAACCACTGGTTAGCCCCGTTCCTTTTACAGAGACAGGCAGGGATATCCTTTACTTCTCCCTCTTCGCCATTGGTCCCGGCATAACTGATCTGCGCGTATTTTATTCCCAAATCAAATCCTACAATATAGCTGGTTTCTTTTTCCATCTTCCGCACCCTCTATTTAATCCGCAGCATTTTCCCCGTTACGAAATCATTTCTGGCATATTCAAGTACCAGTGTATCCGCTGTCTCATAATCGCTCAACTCCATGGATAAAGCAATATCATTGAGCAGATGGAACCTGCCGCTGCTGCCTTCATCAGCAGCCTCTCCCTTTTCCAGACTGCCGCTCATGACAAACTGCTCCTGTTCCCCTTCTCCTTTTGTCACATAGTACTGCAATACATCCCCGTAAAAAAGTTTAAAGCTTTTTTGAAAAATCCCCGGATAAATCTCCGTCATTTCCTCATTACAATAGCTTCCTCCGTCCTCCCGTCCGGAATCCACAATATAATGAATCATTACCGTTTTCGCATCCCCGCCATGGTATTCCACATAGCTGCTTTCTTCAAAAATCTTTAAGGCCGGATAAATCCCTGCAAAAGCTTTGTAATAGGAAAAGTAAATCCCTGCGCCCAGGCTTTCCTGTAAAAGGGCTTTGTACAGTTCTGTTTCCTGCTCATTTTCATCCCGGAAATCTGTACTTTTATATTTTAATAAGGCTAACTTTGCACCAAGGGAAAACTGTCCACCCTCAAGCATCCGTGCCAGTAGTTTTTCAAATGTGCTTTCTTCCACATCCTCTTCCCGGACCAGATACTCCTCCATCCGCATGGAAAGATATTGGTGAATCAGTTCATTTCTGCCTCCGTTTTCACAATAATAGCGGAAGATTTTCTCCCTGTCAGCCGTATAGGCCCCCGTAAGCATAATCTGCTCCAGTATCCGTTCGGCCATAGCCGCTGCAGGCACCTCCATGGAAGCCGCCGCCTTCCAGACACTCCGCATCTGCTTTACCGTACCTTTAAACCATTTTACCAGATATTCAATCATGGACTCCGTGTACTTGCCGTTTTCAAATACCTGATAGGTCAGCTTTAACACCTGCACATCATAAGCGCCATCCAGTTCCCCAATAATATACTGGCACAATCTTGCCAATACCCTGCGGTCTACCGTTTCATATCCATATTTGCCGGCTGCCTCAAAAGCCTTTTTATAAAATCCCCGCGTACAAAGGGCACTGACAAATTCCGTCCTGGCACTTCCCATAAAGTCCTCTATCCGGCTCTCTTCCAAAAATTCATCCATTTCATCATAGAGATTCCATTTTCCATATGCACGTAACAGCCCTGAGGAAAACTCCTGTCTGAATTCCTCTGTCATCTCTTCCTGTTTCAGAAGCCACCTGCAGCCCTGTTGTGCCTTTTGAAATTCCTCTACGCTTTCAATCCGGTCTATCGGCAAGGATGTAAACTGATAAAACTGGGCTTCAAAACTGGTGGTATTCAGATTCCTGAAAAAGCGTTTCATCCGCTCAAAGCCCAGAAGGGGACGAAGCTCAAATCCGCTTTCCCTGCAATGACAGAATCCCTCTTCATCTTCAAAAAGCAGCGTATACTGCCCGGAATAAATTTCTACCAGCCCGCGGTTATTTTTCAGGGAATACCTTTTCTGCTTTTTCATCCCCTCATGTCTGACAATACAGGACTTGTACCGTTCATCGAAAACTGTCAGTTCATTCACAAAGACCAGATTCAAAAGCTGTTCCTGCATTTCTTCATCCATATCTTCAGGCATGCAGATATTGCGATACAGATATGCCAGATTCTCGTCTATCCTTCCCGCTCCCAACTGTTTTATGATAAACTTTCTGATTCTCTCCTCATAATCCGCCTTGATATCCTCCTGCTGCCTCATAACCTTGGCATATACATAGGCAAGATGCCTGTCATCTAAAGAGGAATCATAAGCAAAATACCGGACTACCTCCTCCGGAATGACCTCGCCCTGGTCAAACTCCAACGCACGGATATAGGCTTCATACAATCCCGTAATCCTGCAATCATCTAAAATTCCTTCCTTTAACCATTCCGCAGTAGCCTTTCCCTTGCAGTTCCCCCGCATGTACTGGAGACACATTGCCTTAGTCATTTTCTTTTTGTCCTTAAGGGAATACTTTTCCAAAAGACTTACCAGCATGGGATGATATGTTTTTACGGATTCTGCAGCCGTAAAAATCTGGTCTGTAATCTGCGGCGACAAAAGATAATAGCGGTCCATAAAAAACAGCAGCTGTATTTCAAACTTGTCCATTACCGAAAATACCGCCGGGTTTTCCAGCACTACCATAGCCGCCTCCAGATAGAGGACCGGATGGAAACAGCCCTTTTCCCACAAATCCTTCAGCTTCCGGTAGACAATACCGGGATTCTGTTTTTGCAGTTCCGCCTTATACATATAGCCCCAGTAAATCACAAAATGATCCGGATACTGGGCGGCGTACTGCTCTAAAAGTTCCCCTGCCCGTACCCTGTCTTCTCCTTCTGACATAGCTGTCAGATACAGAAAATACCCGTAAATATCCAAAGGCACTTCCCTGCCCTCCAGCATACGTCTGGCATGCTTTAACAGCCATACCGCCTCATTATTCTGCCCCATCAAAAGCTTCAGATGAGTCTGGTAAAGGGCCGGCATCAGCTCATTCATTCCCCTGACGTTCTCCAGCGCGCCTTCCGCCAGCGTCATACATTCCTGTACCGGTCTCCTGCCGGTACGGTAATCCAGATAAAGGCGCATCATGTAATCTGTAAGCTGCTTGCTCTGCCTGTCCGCAAGCCTTGTGCTCTCATTGGATGCCGCATCCACATGAATCCTGCATTCCTGACGGCTGTCGCCCTGTACCAGGATCAAAACTGTCGTATTGCTGCCCATATGGAGCCTTTTTTTATGTACACGCAGGGACAGTCTCGCATAATTATTTTCAAAGTCCTCTTCTAAAAGGACCTGCCTGTCCTCCTCCAGAAAGCCTCCCTCTATCTGTACCTGCAGCCGGGTATAGCCCCAGCCTGTCCGTCGTATTTTTACTTCTATGGTATCGGGAACATCTTCCTTTGTATAAAAAAGTTCCTCTGTCATGCATTCAAAAGAAACTGCCTGTTTTTTCTTAATAAGAATCAGAAACTGTTCCATGGCAAAGTCTGTCTGTCCGCTCTCCCTGCCATTTTCCACCAGCCCTTTATATGCCTCAAGATACTGTCTTCCGCTTCCGATAATAATCTGGGCAAATTCCTCCATAACAAAAAAACGCAGAGCCTCTTTCCAATTTACCTTTGCCAGATTGGCAAAATGGAATAAATTTTTAATCTCTCCCAATTCGCTGTCCATAATAGCGCCGGTAATCTTTATCTCATAAGGCAGATAATATTCTCCCAGATTGGATATGATATAAAATTCTCCCTTTGCCACATCGCCGGGTTCCATCCCCGCCGCATTAAAAACAAAAGGAACCTCCAGATTTTTCCCTTCAAATCCCCTTTCGGGACAGCTCAGCCGACAGTCCGTGGTGTAGACATTTCCCCTGGCATTTACGGGAGAATGGGCAGTCATTCTAAAGCTTCCTTGGCATTCCTTACCAAAGCCGACTTCCATCTCCACTGTGGAAACATCAAATTCCAAAGCGCCACTTCCATATTCTGTTTTTCCTTCCTGGAATGAATCCGTTTGGGAATTCATGGGATATTCACCTCGACATGATTGTATTTTACGACAAAATAGTTATAATAAATTATAGCATAAGTTTGTTACAATTCCAACAAAGTCATAAAAAGAGGCATTAGAAATGAATAAATCAAAAAATGAATTTCACGGAAGTGATTTAGAAAAAATACAGGATGCTTACGGTATTCCCAAAGAAAACATCGTAAGCTTCTCCGCAAATGTTAATCCTTTGGGCTTTTCTAAAAAAGCCGCCGAAGCCCTTTCCAAAAACATGGCTGTCATCTCACGTTACCCAGACAGGGATTATGCGGCTTTGAAAGAAGCCATTGCGTCTTATACCGGTGCGTCTCCCGGAAATATTATTCTGGGAAACGGCGTTACAGAGCTTTTATCGCTGTTTATCAGTCTGATTGCGCCCGGACATGCTGTGATCATCGGACCCACTTATTCGGAATATGCAAAAGATTTAACCAGAACAGGCAGTAAAATTCACCATATCGACGCTTCCGAAGAGGACAATTTCATTTTAGATGCTGCAAGGATTGTCCGGGAGACTCCTGATGAAACGGACCTGGTCATTCTATGCAATCCTAACAATCCCACTTCCGGCGCTCTTTTCAAAGAGGATCTGGAATATCTGGCTGCAGACTTCAAGCGTCGTCATATATGGCTGTTAATTGATGAGACCTATGCGGAATTTTCCAGCGAACACAGCCGTATTACCGCAGCAGACCTGACCGGACGCTATGACAATCTTTTTGTCCTCCGGGGCACTTCCAAGTTTTTTGCCACACCGGGGCTGCGCCTTGGCTATGCCCTGACAGGCAGTAAAGAGTTACTTGACAAGGCAGCCAAAGCCCAGGACCCGTGGAATATCAATTCTGCCGCTGACCTGGCAGGTACTGTTATGTTTCGGGATACAGAATATATACAACTTGTAAGAGAAACTATGGAGACCGAAAAAAACTATGTCTGTTCCCAATTGTCGTCCATAAAAGGCATGCAGACCTATCCTGTCAACGGGAATTTTGTATTGGTTAAGCTTCCCGAAGACGCCCCGTCCTCCGATGAGCTGTTTGACATTCTCATCCGCCAGGGCATGATGATACGGAGCTGTTCCACTTTCCCGTCTTTGAGCGACCGTTTCATCCGGATCTGCTTTATGAGCCACGAGGACAACTGCCGTCTGATTGCCGCTATAAAAGAGGCCTTAGCCCGGCTCTGAAATACGGCTGACGCCTACATAGATATCGGAAATTTCATACCACGTAGCATAATCAACCACTCCTGTAACAGGCAAAAGGAATACCTTCTGAAAGACCTCTACCGCTTCTTTGGTCTTCTCTCCGTATATGCCATCCGCAACAAGTTTCGGAATCGCCGGGTAGTTCTGGCTGATTCTGTTTAACTGTTCCTGCATCTGACGTACTTTTGCACCCTGAGAGCCAATATCCAAATTATATCCCGGAAAAGACGAAGGCACTCCCGATACAAAAGTTGTGGAATTGATATACATGTCATTTCCATAATAATAACGGATAATTTCAATTGCGGAATACCCTTCTTCTGCCAGATATTTGGAGCCCCACTGCATCAATCCGTCACATTTCACCCTGACGCCGTCACAATAAGAAGTGAAAATCGGCTGGCTCACGCCCGGTCTGGACAGGTAATTATTAAAAATATTATCTACCAGCACGGAAATATTCTCAAAGATATTCCTGCCGTAAATCCATTTCTGGTCATAGGCGGTGGAGGATGTGATGGTAAAGTTGTAGCCTTTGTTACGATACCCCGAAGTCATTGGTTTTAAGTGATAAGGAAAAAGGAAGTATGAAGAGGTATTTATATAGAGAACTAGTGATAAAAATTGAGCCACGGAAATATAAAACAGTAGGACAACCATATGAGATAATAGGCTTATAAGACATCATAATAATAAGCTATTACAATAAAAACCCGTTGGTTTTAGAATCAACGGGTTTTTAAGCATAAAGATAACTAAAAATAAAATTTTAATTTCAAAGGAGAATAGATAAATGAAAGAAGAAAAAACACAAAAGTTGTTAACAACTCCTATTTTTGATGATAAACTAGATACAATACTGCTATTTACTTCATTATCTAAATT